>CAXBMV010000366.1:0-4127 GCA_963976575.1 uncultured Gammaproteobacteria bacterium
AAGGGCAGGGTCAGTTTTGGTTTGATCGAGGCGATGTCTTCGGGGTGAGGCCCGGACACCACGTTTTGCAACAGGATGGCATCGTCGATCGATCGTGCCAGCGGTCCGGTGTGACAATAGGTATCCAGATTGAACGGTGGTTCGCTGGCGTTGCGTCCGTAGGGTGGTTTGAAGCCGACAACCCCACAGGCCGAGGCCGGTATGCGTATCGATCCACCGATGTCTGAGCCGGTAGCCAGAGCCGTCAGCCCGGATGCCAGCGCCGCGGCGGCACCACCGGAGGAACCGCCGGGGGTGAAGGCGGGGTTCCAGGGATTGCGGGTGACGCCGTGCAGTCGCGAATGGGTATAACCGGCGCAGGAAAATTCGGGTGTGGTGGTGCGCGCGTGGATAATGCCCCCGGCGCGCAGGATGCGGCTGTTTTCGATCGAGGTGACATCGGCGATGTAATCCTTGTTGATCAGCGAGCCGCTGCTGCAGGGCATATCCTTGACCAGGGTTTCATCCTTGATCGCGATCGGTAATCCTTCGAGTTTTCGCGTTGGTTTGCCGTGAAAATATTTCTGTTCGGCCTTGCGCGCCTTGATCAAGGCCTCGTCGTAGAATCGATGACTGAATGGGTTGACCAGGGTGCCGATTTTCCCGTCTTGCTCGATGTAAGCCTTGACCACTTCGACCGGTGATAGCTGACGTTTCTTAAAGTGTTCGAGCAGCTCGGTCGCATCCAGGTAGCAAATATCTTGCGGAGTCATGCGCTCTTCTCGTGGCCAGTTAAAACACCGAGGTTAGCAATTTGCGGCGAGGGTTGAAAGCCTTGTCAGAAGGTATTGCGGTGACAGCTAACGCGATGATGAAATCGCTGCGGTTTCTGCAGTCAGGTAATCCGTCACCTTAATTAAAAGGGACGGCAGCTTTAACAAAGAATACCGTCCCTTTTAATCCTGTGTGCCGACCCGTCAGTGCGTAGGTCGGGCAGCCGTGCCTAGAATGCAGTGCAGGACCAGCCCCAGCCCTTGAGCTTTTCAGCCAGGCCGTCGGCTTTTGCGTCGCAATAAGCGCCGTCGCTATTCGCTGTCCACAACACGCTGGAACCCTGACCCTCGGTATCCTTGTTGTACACCACTGAACAAGGTGCTGCTTCTTCAGCGGCGCGTTCGACTTTTATTTCACGTATTAAATTATTGTGCTCGCAAATCCACGAGCCGGCATTTGCTCCGGTTGGCAACGCGAGTAAGGCTACAATGATGGTTAATCCGATACTGTTTAGTTTTTGCATTGATATTGACTCCTTCTTCCAGTGTGACGCCCATTCTGACGGGCTGACTATCCGCGATAGATGATAATACCTGTCGTTGGCAAGGAAGAGTAATTATTTAACCTTAATTCTCTTCTCGATTCTGGCCTGAACCCCAGTTGTTGCAATGGCCTAAACCAACTCCCACATCAATCGCCGATTCATATACTCCATGCGTGCGCCCATGGTTCGGGCGACCAGTTCGTGAACAATCGACTGATCGTCCAGGCTCTGTGGATTTAAATAATATAAAATTGCATCGCTATCCGCGATGACCGACGCGCTTCTTGTTCCTTGCGAAGTATAGCTGGACATTTCACCGATGACCGATCCGGCGCAGAATTTTTTCACGCGTTGACTGGGTGCTCTGCCGGTATCGATCGTAGCAGACATGCGTCCGGACTCCAGGATATAAAACCCGGAATCCAGGTCACCCTGTCGAAACAAAAAGCCACCCTGGCGGCATTCGATGCGAACCATAGCGCGCATCAGTTGGTCAACTTTTGCCTCGTCGTCGAGCAGTTTAGCGAGATGAAAGCCTATCGATTCGCTACCCGATTTTCTGGCATGCTTTTGCAGCAAGCGCTCTTCCATCTGCTCAATTGCGTAATCGGCTGATACGAAGATTTGTGCTTTTCCGCGGTATTGGCTGACAGCATCCAGCTTCATCAGGGTCTTTCCGGTTTCCTCTTCGGTGCAGGTATAAAGCAATAATATCTGGCGGGTGTCGCAGATTTTTTTTAATTGCGCGAAGGCTGTCATCGCCGAGATATCGACACCGGTTACGCGCCTGAGATCCAGTAGAATCTGAGCATAGTGACCGTTCTCGATGCTTTCCATGATGGTGTCTCGAACGCTGTTGGCGGTGCCGAAAAAGAGGTAGCCGCGCAGGTTGTAAACCAGAGCCTCGCCGCCATTCGATTCGAGTACCTGGTCGTCGCTGAAGGAACGCTCCACGCTACTGCGATGATCGATCAATGAATACTGTTCCTGGATTGCCGGGATCAAGCTGTAACGCGTGACAAACACCAGCACGGTTAACAGCACGCCAACGAGTATGCCCTGCATGAAACCGAAGCCGATGACGGTTATCAGTATAATGCAAACCAGGAGGTAGTCAGTGAAACTGAAACTGCGCACGTTGGCGTACATCCAGTCGTAAAAGAGCTGGAAGGCAAACAGGAATATGGTCGCACCGATCAAGACCTTCGGCGTATAGCTGATGAACCAGTCACCGCTGATTAATACCAGCAGACACACTGCGCTTGATGCCAGCGGCATCCAGCGCGATGAGGCTCCGAAACCCTGGTAGAGAATCGATGCGGGTGCATCACTGTACCCGGGCGGACAGGCAATCAGCGCGCAGAGGAAATTACCCCTGCCAATGCTGCTCATTTCTTCGGCGCTCTTTAAGCCATCTTTCAGATTGATTGTAGTCATCGCCGAGAGATTCAACGACGCGGCCAACATGGTTAAGAAAATAATGGTGATTAATTCTGGTACCACCGAGAGAATGAATGCGCTATCGACATGCGCCCAGGTCAGGTCGGCGATCATTTCAGGGATGCCACCATCCGGGGCATGAATGTCGAATACCCAGCCATTGGCTCTTAGTGTCGGCATATCGATTTCAGCGAGAAAGGTAACGCCGAAGAAAATCAGCAGGATGATGGCTGTTGCGGCGGGTAGTGCCCAGGTGCGTTCCAAGCGATTGGTAAAGATGAGAAGAAAAAACCCTCCGCCAAGACAGGCGGCCAGTTTCTGAAGATTGTTGTCCTGTTGCGACAATTCCCACAGATCTTCTGATATTGGATTGTCCAGAGAAACCATGACCCCTGCATCCAGCAGCAACCAGCCTATGCCAGCCATGAAGCCACAAATGACCGGGTAAGGTAGTAACTCGAGTAACCTGGTGAGTTGAAAACGACTGGCACAAAAGAAGCCGATCGACACCGTCAGGGACACCAGGCTCATGATGGCGAGTATCGTGGCCAATCCTCGCGAAGACCCTGCTTCCTCCCCAAAACTGGCAACCATGGCGACGGAGATGGAACCTATGATGACCACGGCCTGTTCGTCAATCGCAATCATGTGTACCGGTGCGCGGCTGCTAACTGCGACGGAGATACTCAGCAGCGCCCAGCCACCGAGCAGAATCAACAATCCCAGCGGCAGGAATATCGAAAGGGCCCCGGTGAAAATGATTGCGGCGAAACCGTAGCACCACAAAACCGAGTCGATACCATCGAAGATACCAAGCGCAGCATTGGTAAAAAAGGTGTCGGAATCGTAGCCAGTTCTTCTAAAAATCATCCCTAAAGATCTATCAGCACCCAAATTCGTGCTTTATCAGCGCGCTTTTATTTGCTGCAAGACTACCCCAGAAAGAAATCGATGAACAGAAAATATGGCTGTCACCTGAATAGCAGAAGAATGCACGAAGGGCGGGTGCTCGTTCCACTGGCCGCTGGATTAGCAATTGGCTGAAGTCTATACTGCGGGTAATTCGCAGCGCGAGAAGCGCACAGCAAGGCAGTGAAGTTCGTCACCCATGAAAAAATTTAAAGTCTGTATGCTGGGCGCCTATGCTGCTGGCAAAACTTCGCTGGTTCGGCAATACGTTTTCAGTATTTTCAGCGGTAAATATCAAACCACGCTCGGCGTCAAAATCGACAAGAAAACGCTGCAAATCAATGATGAAACCATTGATTTGATCCTGTGGGATCTCGCCGGTCAGGAAGAGCTCATCGATGTGCGTAAATCCTATTTACGCGGTTCGGCGGGTGGAATTCTCGTCGCCGATGGCACCCGTGGAGAAACCCTGGACGTGGTT
>CAXBMV010000367.1:0-4110 GCA_963976575.1 uncultured Gammaproteobacteria bacterium
AATTACTCTGCGTTTACTGTCACGACAATGAGCATTCGCGCTACACCGACGCCGGCTATGCCGATCTCGGTGCCGGGAAATCCAGCGAGGTCGCGACACACAACCCCTTTGCCGACCTCGCCAATCTGCTGAAAAGAGAAAAATAAGCCGCCGCTGTTAACGCCCGGCGCGTCGCAATGCTTCGATTCGCTCATCCAGCGGAGGATGCGTCATGAACAGGCGTTTGAAACCTGAACCTATGCCACCACTGATGCCGAAAGCAGCCAGCTGATCCGGTAAATGCGGCTGTTTGGAGGATTGCTTGAGGCGTTCCAGCGCAGCGATCATTTTTCCGCGACCGGCCAGACGGGCACCGCCGGCATCTGCGTGAAATTCGCGGCGACGGCTAAACCACATGACGATGATACTGGCCAATATGCCCAGCACCAGTTGGGCAACAATCGTAGTAATCCAGAAGGCCGGACCATGACCGCGCTCCACCTTGAAGATGACACGGTCGACAAGATGACCTATGACGCGCGAAAGAAATACGACGAAGGTGTTCACCACGCCCTGAATCAAGGCCAGGGTTATCATGTCTCCATTGGCAACATGGCTGATTTCGTGGCCGAGCACAGCCTCGGCCTCGTCGCGACTCATGCGTTCCAGCAAACCGCTGCTAACCGCAACCAGCGCATTGTTACGCGACATGCCGGTGGCGAAGGCATTGATATCGGCGGCCTGATAAATCGCCACTTCGGGCATGCCTATGCCCGCCGCATCGGCCTGCTGCCTGACCGTAGCCAGCAGCCAGCGCTCGACATCGTTGCGTGGTGCCTCGATTACCTTCGCGCCGGTAAATCGCTTCGCCGTCCATTTCGACATGGCCAGCGATATCAGCGAGCCCCCAAAACCCAGTAACGCCGAAAAGATCAGCAGACTGTTCATGTCCAGACCAATACCCTGCTGATCGAGTATGCGATCGACACCGAGGATTCTTAAGGTTATGCCCAGCACCAGCACTATGGCGATGTTGGTAATCAGAAATAAGGCAATGCGTTTCATTATTTTTCCAGCCCGTTGACCTGAATATTGAGAGAAAGATTCTACCCGCCGATATATGGGGGTATTAGCAAATTCATCAAGTCTTCAGCGCTCGAAAAAGCCCGACAAGCGGACGTCCTAGCGATCCAGGCCTACCCCGTTGAAACGCGAACGCACCGTGAAAAAAGCGCCGATATCGAGCAATGGCCTAGGCGGCATCCAGCTGGCCGGGGCCGAGGCGAGACAGTCACTCACCAACTGCGAGGATTCGCCGCTGGCATGGTCGGCGATGGCCGTGCCGAAAGCGGTGCCACGGCTGATACCGGAACCGTTATAGCCTCCGGCGAGGTAAATATTGTCGCCCTGCCTGCCGAAAAAATTGGTGCCGTTGCGGCTTATGCCCTCGACCCCTGACCATGAATATTCGAAGGGCACGTGCGCCAGTTGGGGAAAACGTTTTTCGAAGGCGGCTCGATGGATATCAGCGCGTTTGCGCAGGGTTTCATCCGGAAGCAGTGTTGCGCCGCGGTATTCGGCGGTATTGCGCAGGCAGATGCGATGATCCGCGGTCAGGCGCAGCGTCGCACCACCCCCATGCAGCGAAATAGCACCCCACTCGGTCTCGCTACCGAGACTATCCAGCTCAGCCTGCTCCAGCACGCGGGTGAAACTGCCGGACAGGGTACTGCCGATGAGATAGCCACGCAGGAAACCCAGCCGCGGGGCCTCGTAATTGGTTGCCAGTATGAGCTTGTCGGTTGTTATTTCGCCCGCAGCGAGTCGCAGGCGCAGTGGCTTGCCCTTGATGATCTGCAATAGCGGGCTTTGTTCGCAGAGTGTCACATTGGCTGGCAGGCTATCGGCCAGACCGCGCACCAGCGCCGCCGGCTGTATCAGTGCACCATCGGCAACATGTATTCCGGCGCGGTATAAGCCCGTACCCAGGCGTTGTTTGTCGATCTGCGGCGCTATGGTAAATGCCTTTGCGCGACCAGGCACAATCGATCGAATGCTCGCTAACCTGGCTGCTGAGCAAATCCAGACCGGCATGGTTGATGCGATTGACGCGACGGTAATTCGGCAACTGCGCCTCGACCACACCGCCGGGGAACTGGCTGGTGGCGACCGCAAAGCCCGAGTTACGCCCGGAAGCCCCCTGCGCAAGACAACGTGCCTCGAGCAACATTATTTCCTGTTGGGGGTGTAGTTCGGCGAGACGGCGCGCGCAGGCAAGGCCGGTAAAGCCGGCACCAACCACTACCCAGGCCAATCTCCGGGAACCACTAAATGCGGCACTCGATGCACGTCCGGACAGCAATTCTGCCCAACCATGGCCATCTGTCGCATAGGGGTTCGCGCTGATACGGGTTACCGGTTTCGCGATGCGACTTCGCGCATGAAGCGGTCGCGGATTACTACCGGATCCATCTCGATGACCGCTACCGGTATATTGCCAGACTCGCATTTGCTGACGATGATCGTCATCTTGTCCGAGGCCAGCGCCGCTGTTACCGCCGCTGCGGTATCCTCGGCACGGCATTCAACGACGTTTTCGCAACCACAGGCAGTAGCCACCGCGGACAGCGATGTCTTCTTGCCCGCATAGGTCGGTTGATCACCGGTAGATCCATAGCTACCGTTATCGATAATAATCAAGACGAAGTTATCGGCGACGTTGTTGGCGATAGTCGGCAGGGTACCGAAATTGGTCAATACCGAACCGTCACCGTCTATGGCGATGACCTTTTGCTTTTGCGCCAGCGCAAGGCCCAGACCGATGGACGAAGACAGGCCCATGGTTCCGAGCATATAAAAATTACTCGGCTGGTCGTCGAGCATATGCAATTCCTGGCTGGGTAGTCCGATATTGCAGACCACCAGTTGGTCGGAGATTACCGGGATCAGTGATTTCAAAACTTCGCTGCGTATCATTCTGCACCTCCCTTCCAGAAACTGGCATCGGTGAGTATCGCCACCGGCTTATTGCACATGAAACAGTATTTTAGAATGGCGTCCAGTTCATCGGCGTCCTGCTGTCGATGAAAGTGGTAGGTCGGAATATTCAACTGCGCCAGCAGGGCCTTTGTATGTACCGCCATTTCAACCTGGCAGGCCACCGGTTCACCCAGTTCACCACGGTAACTGATCAACATCGGCAAGGGCATATGATAATACTGAATCAGCGTCGCCAGTGTATTGATGGTGACGCCGATGGCGGTATTCTGCATGATGATGGCCGAACGCTTTCCACCCATATAGGCTCCCGCGCACAGCCCCATGCCTTCGTCTTCCTTGTTAGACGGGATATGATAAATCTGCTCGCTACGGTCGATTTCATCGATTACGCCGGCCAGTTGCTTGCAAGGTACGGTGGTTACAAACTCGACTCGATTACGAATCAGGTCGGCAACAATTTTCTCGTTTATCGACACTATTTAATACTCCGGTGCAAAACAGACAGTGATCTTTGCTGGCGAGGAATAGTCTCGTCAGGCCTCGGCGAATCATACGCAATTGCTACCCCGGCTGCCAGCATCTGGCCGCATCCGCAGCCACTAGGAAGACAGCGTTTGCGCTATCAATGCCCTGGTTAAGGGGTCGCTTGCCCGCGCCAGCCTGTCGGTCAGTGAAAAGTGATTGTCACCAGGCATGGAGCGATATTCTGCCGACACGCCCTGCAGGCGCAGGCGGGCAGCATAGGCAAGCGACTGCCAGTGAAACAATTCTGGTTCATTTTCGCCGACAGCGAGCAGGCAGGGGCCGGCGCAGTGTACGGGCAGATACATCGGGCTCATCGCTTTCGCTTCGCGGGCACCAAGACGTATGTCCTGCTGTAGCTCGGTATGCCGGTGCGGCTCGATATCGAACAGGCCACTGAGTAGTACCGTACCCTTGATCAAACTCTTTGGCAGGCTTGCCTGCGCCTTCCAGTCGGTGGCCATCATCATCGCCGCGAGCTGCCCGCCAGCCGAGTGTCCAGACAGGTGTATACGTTTACGGTCACCGTTGTATTTGCCGATATGACGATGAATCCAGACCATGGCGCGCCTCACCTGGGTAACGATTTCGCTGATGCTTACCAATGGG
>CAXBMV010000368.1:0-4098 GCA_963976575.1 uncultured Gammaproteobacteria bacterium
CATATTACCGTGGTCGACAATATCAAGCTGGCGCAGTTAAAGGTGCTCGGACGTAGCGATGAGGAAGCGCAAAAAAATTCCATGCGCTTGCTGGAAAGGGTTGGACTGGTTGACCAGGCCGATAAACACCCCGCGCAACTTTCCGGCGGGCAGCAGCAGCGCGTCGCTATTGCCAGAGCGCTGGCGATGGATCCCATAGCGATGCTGTTTGACGAACCCACCTCGGCACTCGATCCGGAAATGATCAACGAGGTGCTCGACGTTATGGTGGAACTGGCTGGCGATGGCATGACCATGATGGTTGTTACCCACGAAATGGGATTTGCGCGTCGCGTCGCCGACAGGGTTATTTTCATGGATGAAGGGCGCATCGAAGAGGATTGTTCCAAGGACGAATTTTTCACCAGCGAACGTGGCGAACGCGCGCAGGTTTTTCTGTCGAAGATACTGGAACACTAAACACAAATGCTGCGAATCGCTATCGGTAGTTAATCGCAAACATGATAGGCGGATTTCAATTGGCATATGTCTGAACCATCTCCCATTTCCCGGTATTGCCCGATACGTCGGCTAGGCGCTGGACCCGAACACCATTTCTTTGGCTACTATAACAAGCACCCCTGGGATAAATCCGGGCGTTACCTGCTGGCTCAGCAGGTACCCATGTTTAGCGCCGATTTAACCGGGAAGGAAATTGCAGAAGTCGGCTACTTCGATCTGCAGGACGAGGACCGCTTTTATTCCATCGGCGAGACCTCTGCCTGGAACTGGCAGATGGGGAGCCAGCTACAATGGCTGCAGGGCAGTAGCGAGCGTGAATTGATCTATAACTCGCGCGCAGCAATGGCAGACGCCAACAACCCATACCCTGACTTCTGCGCGACCGTCTACAATCTGGAAACGAAAATCTCGCGCCAGTTACCCCTGCCGGTATACGTCGTCTCGGCGGACAGTAAGTGGGCGCTTTGCGTTGATTATTCCCGCTTTCAAGTGACTCACCCCACTATTGGTTATGCCGCGACCGCCGAGGAGCCGGTGCTTGCCAACGCACCAGCCAGTGACGGCATTTACCGCATGGACATTGAAAGCGGTGAGGCACACAAAATACTCAGTCTGCAGGACCTGAAGAACTTCCAGCCATTGCAATCAATGGATAAGGCGATTCACTGGGTCACACATCTGGAGATCAATCCGGCATCGACACGCTTTTTATTTATCCATCGATGGACTGAAAGAGTCGAAGATGAAACCTGCTTTTTGCATCGACTGTTCAGCGCCAATCCTGACGGAACCGGTCTCAAATTGCTGGAGTGCACCGATCATCCACTACCGCAGCTTGCTGCAGGTTTTGACAGCAATGCCGTCGGAACCTTTGATTACGAAAAGTCGGAGTACCAGATATCTCACCCTGCATGGAAGAATAATCACCAGATTATCGTCTGGGGGCCCCATAAGGGTGCTATTCATTATCATCTTTACGACGAGTTGACCGGCGAGGTTACTGTCATCGGCGCAGACTGCCTGACTGAAAACGGTCACATGACCTATTCAACCGACGACAAATGGATACTATCCGACACTTATCCGGACAGCGTCAGCAATGAACGCTTGCTCATTTTGTACGATGTCGAAAACGAGCAAAGATATGATATCGGCAGTTTCTACACCGATCCGAATCTGGGTAAACCGAATCGATGCGATCTTCATCCGCGCTGGCATCCCGATGCGAGCCAGGTCTGCATCGATTCGGTGCACGAGCAGATACGACAAATGTACCTGATCGACGTATCCCAGCTTACCTTAATGCAACTTTAGACCGTCATCCCGCAATGCGCGTAGGGCATATCCGGGACCTCCAAATGGTTCCTGCCGCTATTCAAAATTTCAAAAGGGTCAGTGTCGATCGATCAGGTTTTATAATTTATTCTGCGATCGCGGAACGAATCATCTGGATACTCATGAGGGGACTATGATTCGATGCCGATAGCAATATATACATTGCCGTCCTCAACCTTCACCGGCCAGGTATTAAGATCGACACAAACCGGTGCCGACAGCGCCGCACCGGTACGTACGTCGAAACGCCCCTGGTGCAGCGGGCACTCGATCACGCAGTCGATGACGATGCCGTTCTCTAGCTGTTCGTCTTCGTGCGTACAAATACCGTCGGTGGCGAAATAGCCTTCCGGGGTGTGGTAGATGCAATAGGTTTTGCCGTCATGATCGAAACCTAGCACGTCTTCTTCGTCGATATCATCTGCCGCGCAGGCCACTATCCAGGTTTCGTTCATTTCATACTCCGAACAGACAGTTTCTCGTATCCACCATCGGTGATCATATGCGGTGCCTGGCGGATAGAGCGCGCTTTCGTGTTGCGTCCCAGCGAGCGACGGATGACGACCGACAGCACCTCGAGACTGGTGCGCCAGAAGCCCGGGTCGGGTTCAGGTAGTTGCTCCCTGATCGCATCATGCAATGCGGGCAGGGCGTAAAACGGCACCTGCGGGAAGAGATGGTGCTCGATGTGGTTCTCCATGTTCATATAGAGAAAGGATGCGATCGGGCTGCTGCGAAACGAACGAGTGCTGTCGAGAATAGACGCTGAATTCTCCGCCATCTCGACATGCTGAATCAGCGTGATCAGGATCATCGCCGGGCGACCCAGCAGCCAGGGAAACACCAGGAACCACCACAGCCAGTTAGCGCCGAGCGCAATCGCCAGCGCAATCGCGGCGTAAACGGCAATGAATATCCAGGCATTACGGCGAACCCGTGAAAATTCATCTGTCGGGATCACCATTTTCATAACTTCGGTATAGCGCCCGGCGGCGAGCCGATACAAGGTGACGAGGCTGAATTTCAGCGACGCATATCCCGACGCCTCGGCGAGCCAACCAGCGAAATTCATCGGCGTGTCGAACGGCATCTGGCTATCCCGACCCACCTGCCAGGTATAAGTGTGGTGGTTGGTGTGCGTGTAGCGCCGGTGCAGCGGTTCTTCGAGATAAATCAGCGCGGTCACCCACATCACCGTTTCATTCAACCAACGCGTCCGAAACGGCGTGCCGTGTGCGGTTTCGTGGCTCATCGCATAGGCGGGTATCGACAGGATGCTGCCGTAGACAAACATCGCCGGCCAGACCCACCAGCTGCCTAGCGCGAGGTATATAGCGAAACCCGAGACGAGCAGGGCAGCAGCCCATTTGGCCAGATAGCTGAGGCCGTGGCGGTCGGAGCGCCTGCACAGCGCCTTGATTGTCTTGCGATCCAGTACAATGCCACTTGATGCGGCATTGGTCGCAGTGAATTTTTCACCCATGGATACGGACTCCTGCTGATTGTGAACGACAGTTTGGGCGAATTCAGGTAAAAATATATTTAAAGTTAGTTGTCGTTATGATAAATATAATTAATGTCTAATCTCGACACACAACTGAAGACTTTCCTGCGCGTCGCCAGGCTTGGCAGCTTTCGTCGCGCGGCAGACGAAATGTTCGTCACCCAGGCTGCGGTCACCAGCCGAATCAAGGCGCTGGAAGAGTGGCTCGGTTTCGAAGTTTTCGCTCGTCATCGCCGTGGGGCAGATTTGACCGAGCAGGGTGAGCGCTTTATCGATTACGCGCGCAACGCCCTCGATACCATCGAACACGGCCGCACCGAGGCGCGTCGAGCGACGAGTTTTCGCGCACACTATCGATTCATGAGCCAGTACCTGTTGCTGGATGGATTTACGCTCGACTGGCTCGACTGGATGAAGCAGCAGGCGCCAGATGTATCCCTGTCGATCGATAGCGGATACGCGGGTACCGCCGCCAGCGATATCTCAAACGGGTTGCTCGATCTTGCTGTGGGCTATCAGTTTCAGGTCATCAGGGGTGTTGTCTTCGAGCCTCTGTTTGACGAGCGGCTCATCCTGGTTACCAGCCACGACGACGTCACGCGCTGGCGTGACAATTATATTTCGATCGGCTGGGACGACGCTTTCGACGACGAGCACCGGCGTTTCGTCGGCGAGCTGCAGCGAACAAACCGATTGCATGCGGAGTGCATCGATGTAGCGCGTTCGATGCTGATGCGTGAAGCCTGCAGTGCTTTCGT
>CAXBMV010000369.1:0-4076 GCA_963976575.1 uncultured Gammaproteobacteria bacterium
GATCAGGTTTCGCGCGATGGTTTCGACGTGTTTTTTGATGCGCGTCAGCAAGTTGAGTTCTACGACGATGTATTACCCTGCCTCGACAGGTTAGGCAGGCGCTTTCGCCTGGGCTCGATCAGCAATGGAAATGCCAGTGTCGAAAGAGTCGGTCTGGGTCATTTGATCGAGCACGCGCTGAGCGCCTCGGAGCTGAAAATAGCGAAACCGGATGCGCAGATCTTTCATCAATTGGCGGATTGCTTCGCCGTCGATCCGGCGCAAATCCTCTACGTTGGTGATCATCCGGTTTATGATGTTCAGGGCCCGCTGGATGCCGGATTTAGCGCGGTCTGGATTAATCGCAATGACGATTCCTGGCCGCAGGATCTGCCCGCGCCGGACCACCAGGTGAAGGATTTACACCAGCTCGAAGCCCTGCTTACTGATCGATAAGCGCAAGTATTTGCGACAATACTTTTCGCGCCAGTATCGGTTGCGCCAGCGCGGTCGGATGGATACCATCCGCCTGCATTAAATCGGCATCGCTGGCGGCGATGCCGTCGAGAAATTTAGCCAGATAGGCGATCGAATACTGGTTCGAGACAGTTTCGAAAATTTGCGCAAAGCGGTTGTTGTAGGTTGGGCCGAAATTGGGCGGCATGCGCACCCCGATTAGCAGCAGGGTAATGCCCTGTTGCTGAGCCAGTTCGACCATGCCACGCAAGTTCTCGGTGGTTTGAGTGAAATCCAGACCCCTGAGTCCATCGTTGCCGCCGAGTTCTACGATCAAATGGCTGGGCGCATATTGTTTCAGTAGCTGCGGCAGGCGTTGCAGGCCGCCGTAGGTAGTTTCACCGCTGATACTGGCATTGATCACGTCAGCCTGCGGAATTTTGGCTGTTAACTGTTCGCTGAAGAGTTGCGGCCAGCTTCGATCAACGGGAATATTGTAGGCAGCACTCAGGCTGTCGCCGAGAATCAGGACTTTTATCGCTGAATTGTTGGCGCCGGCGTTGGTCTGATACAGCAAAAGCAAGATAAGGCATATGACAGAAGATAATTTTTGCATCGAATTGAGACAGGTTGGCAAAACTGTGGATACTCCAGGTGGCAGGCTTGATATCGTCGATAATATATCATTGGCGGTCGGCTATGGCGAAGCACTGGTGATCAAGGGGGCCTCGGGTTCCGGCAAGACGACCCTGCTGGGTCTGATGGCCGGTCTGGATAAAGCCAGTCGTGGTGAGGTCGAATTATTCGGCCACAATCTTAGCCTGCTCGGCGAAGAACAGCGCTCCGCGGTGCGCGCCGGCAAGGTCGGTTTCGTGTTTCAATCCTTCCATCTGTTACAAGGTGCCAATGCGCTGCAAAACGTCATGCTGCCATTGGAGTTGAGTGGCGTAAGTGATGCCTATCAGCGCGCCTTGTCCAGCCTCGAACAGGTTGGGCTGCAAAAAAAAGCAACTACCGCGGTAGAGCATTTGTCCGGGGGAGAGCAGCAGCGCGTCGCTATCGCGCGTGCCTATGCGGTTAAACCGGTGGTACTGTTTGCCGACGAGCCCACCGGTAACCTGGATGCGGCTACCGGTAGCCAGATTGCCGAGTTGATGTTTGATCTGCGCGACCAGTCGGGTACCACGCTGGTACTGGTCACCCACGAGGAAGATCTGGCTCGACGAGGTGACCGGCAGATACATATCGAATCCGGCAAGCTTAGCGAAGCCTGAGGTCGTATGCAGATAAAAAGCGCGACCATCCATTCCTACCGCCTGATGTTTATCGCCACGGTGATCACCGTGGCCATTGTTGCCTCCAGCCAGTTAACCACCAGTCGTATCGGAATGCTGCTGGATCGCCAGGCCAGCGAATTGCTGGCCGCGGACCTGGTGGTTAGTTCGGGGCGGGAATTCTCCGCTGACTATACCCGGCAGGCGCAACAACATGATTTGAAGATCAGCCGCAGCACCAGTTTCAGAACCGCCATTTTCATCGCCGATAACCCGCAGCTGGTCGAGTTGAAAGCGGTAGACGCGGCTTACCCGCTGCGCGGCAGGCTGGAAACCGCGCTGGAGCCGGCCGGTGATAAGACCATAGCCGATAGCGGCCCGGCGCCTGGCGAGTTGTGGCTGGATAGCAAGTTGCTGGAGTTACTCGGTAGTCAGGTCAGCCTGGGTAACCGGGATATCACTGCCAGTCGCCTGTTGACCTATGAGCCGGATCGCGGTGGCACCATATTCAACCTCGCACCCAGGCTGATGATGAACCTGGCCGACCTCGATGATACCGGCCTGGTGGTCCCCGGTAGCCGCGTCGAGCATCGCATGATGTTTTCCGGTGATGCGGCGGATGTGACTGCATTCAAGATCTGGCTGACGATCAACCTGCAACCCGGCGAAGAAATTCAGGACCTCGCCAACGCGCGTCCGGAAATGCGCCAGGCACTGGAACGTACGCGCATGTTTTTCGCTTTCGCCATCGTCTTGACGCTGGTCATCGCGATGGTTGCTATTGCGATAACGGCGCGCTATACCGCTATCCGGGAAGCTCCCAAGGTAGCCATGCTGCGTGCCTTCGGCATATCCCAGCGCAGCCTGTTCAAATACTATCTCGGCCAGTTGGGTTTGCTGTGGCTATTCGCCAGCCTGTTCGGCCTGCTGATCGGCTGGCTCAGCCAGTTCCCGTTGCAATGGGCGCTGGACGGCTGGTTCGGGCGGGCCTTGCCGCAGGCCAGCGGACTTCAGGCCTATGGCATAGCCGCACTGGTGGGATTGCTGGCTCTGGCTGGATTTTCGCTACCGCATTTGATCAACGCCACCGCAACCCCGCCCATGCAGGTATTGCGTACCCTGGTAAACCGGCGTTCCTGGTTGCGCGGCCTGTTGATCTCCCTGAGTGCCATAGTGACAGTGTTCCTGGTGTTAATTCTGTTGATGCAAAGCTCGTTGCTTGCGGTGGCTACACTGGCGCTGGTGCTGGCCTGTGCTTTCGTGTTGCCGCTCATCCTCACATTGATGGTTAAAGCATTGCTGGTATCTTCGCCTCGCCGATTCTGGTTGCGCCAGTATTTGCTGACTCGCCTGCAATCCATGTCGCGCGGATCGATTTACGTGATGTCCGGCTTCAGCCTGGTGTTGATCGCGATACTGATGATAGCGGTTGTGAAGGACGAGTTGGTCGGTGCCTGGGAGGAACAACTACCCGGCGATATCCCCAACTATTTCATGATCAATATCCGCAGCAACGATGTCGCAGGTATCGAAGGTTTTTTGAAAGAGCGTGGCATGACTGCTTCCACTCCCTATGCGCTGGTGCGTGCCAGGCTGTCGCAAATCAATTCGGTGGCAGTGGACAATATCGAGTTTAGCCACCCGCGCGGCGAGCATGCGGCTAACCATACTTTCAATATAAGCTATGCCGATGTTTTACCGGATCAAAACAAGGTGGTAGCCGGTGAGTGGTTCGATATGGATGCGAACTCGGCGCAGCTGTCGATTGAAGAAGGCATGGCGCAACGTCTCGGCGTCGGCCTGGGTGACGAATTGACGCTGGGTGTCGGCAGCGAAGTGCTAAAGGCAAAGATCACCAGCATTCGCAACGTCGTCTGGGAAAACTTCAAACCCAATTTTTACCTGATCAGCAACCGTGGCCTGATCGAGGAGATGCCGCAGACCTGGTTGTTAAGCGCGCTGGTGAAGGATGACAACAAGGCGGATTTGAAAGAACTGCTGAAGCTTTATCCTTCGGTAACCCTGCTCGATATCAGCGAGCTGATGGCGCGTGTCAGGGGAATCGTCGACAAGGCCAGCATCGCCCTGCAATTCTTCTTTTTGTTCGCGCTGGTGTCTGCGATTATCGTGCTGCTCGCTGCGGTGCAAACCGGGCGCAATGAGCGCGAGGTGGAATCTTCATTGCTGCGTGCGCTGGGCGCGCATACGCGCCAGCTTTACCGAGTTCATCTGCTCGAATTTACCCTGATGGGTGGCCTGATCGGTTTCTTCTCCGCCGCCTTTGCCAGCCTCTGCGGCTGGTTGGTCAGCGTTTACTTTTTTGATATCGAGTATCACTTTTCAATTTCGCTGTGGTTTTACAGCCTG
>CAXBMV010000370.1:0-4066 GCA_963976575.1 uncultured Gammaproteobacteria bacterium
CTCGGTACCCTGCATGTTTTCTCGCTACGACCGGGCCAACTACGACAAATCAAAGGCGAAATCGACCGAAAACCTGCTCGACGTTCTGCAAAGGGCCGGCGTCAATGTGCTCTGGCTGGATAATAATTCCAGTTCCAAGGGCGTTGCCGACCGGGTTGCCTTTGAAAACTACAAGACAGCGGAACTCAATCCCTTATGCGACGGTGAATGCCGTGATCTCGGCATGCTCTCCAGGCTGGATAGTTACATCAAGGAGCAACCACAGGGTGATCTGTTCATTGTTATGCACCAGATGGGAAACCATGGGCCAGCCTATTACAAACGCTACCCGGATGACTTCGAAGCATTTTCGCCCAACTGTAAAACGTCGCAAATCGAAGAATGTTCACCGCTGGAAATTTCCAATAGCTACGACAATGCACTGCGTTACACCGATTATTTCCTGTCGCGCACTATTTCCGCCTTGAAACAAAAGGGCAAGGATTTTCAGACTGCGATGGTTTACGTCAGCGACCATGGCGAATCACTGGGTGAAAACAATCTTTACCTGCATGGCCTGCCCTATTTTATCGCCCCGGATTCGCAGAAAAGAGTACCCATGGTTCTGTGGATGGACCAGGGCTTTGACAACAGCGTCGCCAGCATGAATGCACTCAAAAATAAAAACAGAAATGAATATTCCCACGACAATATATTTCATTCGATACTCGGCCTGATGCAGGTGCAGACCCGGGCTTATAATCGCGAACTCGATATCTTCGCTGAGAAAACAGCTAACAATGGCTAGGCAACTAATGTATTCCACGCTTGCCCTCATCGCCAGCATGCTTCTGTTCGAAGCGACCCATCTTGATCTCGGAATCCAGAGCTTATTTTACGATTTTCAGATGAACCATTGGCTGGTCGATAGAAACAATTACCTGCTCAAGTTTATTTTTTACGACGGTATAAAAGCCCTCTACCTGCTATCGATCGTCGCGATAATTATCGGGTTATTGTTTCTTGGCAATAGGGGCTGGGTTTCTGAAAACAGACAGGGCTTGCTAATCGTTTGCGCCAGCTTGATTCTGGTTCCGCTTTTGGTCGGCATTCTCAAGGCAGTTACCAATGTACCCTGCCCGCGGGACTTGCAAATTTTCAACGGCGTTTACCCCTATATCACGCTCACTGGAAGCTACCCGCCAGGATTCGATCAGCCTGGCAATGCCCAGTGCTTTCCGGCCGGGCACGCCAGCGGTGGCTTTGCTTTCATGTCGCTATTTTTTCTGTTCAAGGACAAAAAACAACGTGTCACTGCCCTGCTCTGTGCGATAGGCGTGGGTTGGGCCATCGGCAGTTACAAAACCTTGATCGGTGATCATTTTGTCAGCCATACCATGATCAGCATGATTTTTGCCTGGATGATAACCTCGATTATTGCGCATCTGCTGACACGATTCCCGTTTCCTCGACGCCCTGGCAGCGCAACATCACAAGTTCAAGCTGCCAGGCTTTCCTTCGATAATTCCTCCGTCTCGTGATCCAGCTTCAGGCTCGATAACTGAAGATATTTATACAATTCTAAGCAAAACTTAAGACTGTATCACTAGAATTTCCTGACTGACATTATCAGGAATTATCTTGCTCCGATCCGATACTTTATTCACATTTCACTCAGTATGGCCCTTTTTATGACGGGGCAAAGGTGGGTTGCCTTGTTTTCGTTTAGTGCTGGCGCGTACGCGACTCAGGATTGCGAGGAAACCCCGACTCCGGCGGATGGCCTCAAGATTGCCAGCGTCACTATCGAGAACAACAATATTTTCGATAGTGAGCGCGCCGACGAGGATCGCTGGATTCATAATGTAGCCAATTCCCTGCACATAAAAACCACCAGCGAAACGATAGAAAATCAATTGCTGTTCAAACCCGGAGACCTTTACTCACAACAGCTGGTCGATGAGAACGAACGCCTGATCCGTTCCAACCGCTATATCAACGACGTCGAAATCAAACCGAAACAAAACTGCGAAGGTGAAGTCGAACTGAAAGTCATCTCCACCGATAACTGGACACTTACTCCCAGCGTATCTGCCGGTCATTCGGGTGGCGTGACACGGACTTCTTTCGAAATCAAGGAAGCCAACCTGTTTGGCAGCGGTATCGAGGTTAAATTAAAGTCAGACTCCAACGAATTTCGCGATGAAGAAAAATTTTTTTTCAAGGACAACAACCTGTTCGGCAGTCGCAAACAGCTGGCAATTAACATCGACCGCAACAGTGACGGCTATTTGCATGGGCTGAGTTTACAGCAGCCTTTTTACCAACTGACTGCCGCTTCGGCCTGGTCGGTGTCATTACAGGAAAGTCGCAGCGAAGAACCCATTTACGAGCATGGTCTGGTCACCAGCAAGCTGGGCCAGGATAACCAATACCTGAATCTCTCCTATGGCTGGCTCAGCGAACTCGGTGAAAATAGTGTTAGCCGATACCGACTCGGCTGGTCTCAGTCCGACACCAATTATTTTGCCAGTGATGAATTCCCGGCTACCGTCGTCCCCGACGCTAAAATGACCAACTACCCCTATGTGGAATACCAGTATGTCGAGGAGGAATACATCGAGAAAACCAATTTCCTGGTAATGGGTTCCATCGAGGATATCGCGTTGGGCGATAACCTGACGATCACCGCGGGCTGGCAGGATGAAGCCTTCAATTCGTCAGACACTGGTCTGATTTTTTCCAGCGGCTATTCATTTGGTTCACAATTCGGCGATAACACCCTGGGGTTATTTGACTTTTATTACGGTCAGCAGATCAACCAGTCCAATCTGGATCCCTATGATTTCAGCGCGAACGCAAAGATTTTCTACTTCAACGACGAAGACAATAGCTATCAGTTCTCTGCCAGCCTCAGCTTGTCTGGAGACCGTCAGTCCCAGGAAGTCTATTACCTCGGTGGCGATACCGGCCTCAAGGGTTATCCCATCCGCTACCAGGATGGGGATCGCAGGGCTGTTTTCTCCGTAGAAAAAAGAAACTACTTCAAATGGTATCCGCTGCGTCTGCTGAAACTCGGCTTCGCCAGTTTCGTCGAGGCTGGTTCAGCCTGGGATAGCAATGAGCAGGCCGATTTTATTGGCGATGTAGGATTCGGGCTGAGATTGGTATCAACACGCCAATCCGATGCCAAGGTTTTGCACTTCGATCTTGCCTTTCCGCTCAGCGAACGCGACCAGGTCGACAGTTACCAGCTTTATATCAAAGCGATGAGCCAGTTTTAGTCGGCGGCAGGTTTCACAGGGTAAGCGATACGTTTCTGACGCCGTCTTCGATCTGCGACTCCATCGACAGTCCGGTGTGTTGCAACAGCTTCGACATGCCTGTATTTTGCGCCAGCATCGATGCATCCAGATGGCTGATGCCAAGGTCGCGAGCGCAGCCGATCAGGCGATACAACAACAGTTTGCCAATGCCCAGCCCCTGTAGGTCGTCGGCTACGGTGATGGCGAATTCTGAATGGCCCGGCTGGTCCTGCAGACGCATAAAGCGGCCGACGCCGACCAGACGCTTGCTCTCTCCAATCACTAACTCGGCTACCAGGGCGACATGGTTGCTGAAATCGACCTCGGTGAAATAACTCAGTTCTTTCGGGGTTAATTCGCGTTTGGCATTGAAAAAGCGGTGGCGTATCGAATTGCCGCTAAGCTGATGAAAAGCTTGCTGCAGGTTATCACGGTCACCGGGCTGGATAGCACGGATCTGGATAACCTGTCCTTCAGAGAGGGTTTCTATCACATTGTAGGTCGATGAAATTCGTTCCATGGGCGCAGTTTAATGCCTGCAATGCTGCACCGCAACATAAAGCGAGAGGCGATCAATGAATCGCATCAGTGAAACAGTCCGCTGCTGCCCAGGCCGTCGATCATGAATTGCACCGCAAGCGCGGTCAGCAGTACGCCAAAGATACGCGTAATTACGTGCATACCAGTAATGCCAAGCAGTTTTTTCAAAGGTGTCGCCAGCAACATCATCACGTAAGTAAGCAACAGAATCAGCAACAGGCAGCCGACGATGGTGAACTTTT
>CAXBMV010000371.1:0-4057 GCA_963976575.1 uncultured Gammaproteobacteria bacterium
CACTCTGGCCAGGTTACCGTCGTCTATACCGGCGTCCAGATTGAGTAGCGAGCGCTGTGCCGGCAATGGCTGAAAGTCGAGTTCCAGTCCAGCGCGTTTAAAAGCTTCTGTTGTGGTACGGTCCAGCAGGCCGCCATTTTTCAGGTCGATCAGGGGTGGTGCAAGAATGGTATTTATGACCAACGGCGTGCCCGCATAGGCTAGAGACGCCAGGCATTGGCCAAGCAGCAGCCCGAGCAGGAGCAGGCTGTGCGAAATCATCAGGGTTTTCGATTTATCGCAGTTGGTGTTCACACGGAGTTTGCATCAATCGTTACAGGAGTTATGAGCATAGTCCAATCCACCGATATTTTGGGAATATATGTACCATTTTGACCTTGTCGTAATGCCGGGCTAAAGCAGCGTCAGGATATGTTCTGCCGCCGCAATCGGCCCTGGTTGTCGGCGCATGAATTCACTATTGCTGCGCAAGCGTGAACGCATTTGTTTATCTTTCAACATATCGCCGATCAGCCCGGTGAATTGCTCTTTGCTCCAGTCATCCCTGTTCATATGTCGACCGACTTTGCACTCTTGCGCGCGCGTGGCATTGTCATGTCCATCCCAACAATAGGGCATGATTAATGAAGGGATGCCATAGTAAAGCGCTTCGCAGAAACTGTTGTTACCGCCATGATGTATGAATAGATCGCATTGTTCGACCACCGATGGCTGCGGGTACCACTCCTCGAGATAAACATTGTCGGGAACCTCGGTATAACAATCGATCAGGCCACCGACATTGAGCAGAAAGCGTGCTGGAAAGTCTGCAAACACACTAATCATGCGCTGGAACAGCCTGGTATCCATCGCTCCGAGACTGCCAAAGCTGACATACACCAGTGGGCCGCTATTGTTTGGAAGTACAGGAACCTCGAAAGGGCCTTCGTGGCGGACGCATGCTTCGAGGAATTTGAATCGGTCCTGGTCGAGTGTTTTTTCTCGTCGGCGTCGAATGATCTGCGGCGCCAATATCAGGTTGAGCCAAGGTGACGTTTCAAGAAATTCTCCTGCGGGCAGGGCAGCCAGGCCGCGAGATTCCCGAAAATCGTTGTAGCGGCGGTGTATTGGATCCAGTGCTTGCAGATAATGCCGGTGAAAAGCGTCAAAGGCATCGACGTCATCGCTACTGATTCCAGACAGGTAAGGCGGGATGAAAGCATCGCTGAGTTCAGTTTCAGCGCAGGATATTACTCTTACCCAGGGACAACTGGCGCGCTCGATGGCCGGGAACATAATGACATTATCAATCACGATGAGTGCTGGTTTAATCTCCTCGATCAATGCTTCCAGGCCAGTCTCCACATCGATAGTAGATTCCACGATGGCTTCCCAGACCGGCGCGACATAGCTATCGATTTGTTGTTGCGGAGACAGTTTGAAATGCGGTAAGTGACGGTTGAGAAATCCCTGCCAATAGTTCTGTGTTTCCTCTAGCGAAGACTCGTTGGCGACGGCTATGCCGTATTCGTCAAAGCCGTATTCACTAAATACGCCGTCAAACCCGGGATGGGTGAAAAATACCGGCTTCGTCCCGAGGCGTTTCAGTTCCTGGGCTATACCGACGCAGTTTAATGCTGCGCCGAAACTGGCCTCGGGGAACAGCGCAATCACCGCCGGCTGTGTTTTGCTCATTCAGTCTTCTCGCTGATGAGTGCCATGGCAAAGGGTCTCACCAGTGCGGGCGCGCCGCGATTGGCAAGACTCGGCCGCCACTGGCTCGATGCACGTAAATGAAAACGCATCAGGTCCGCGGCAACTTCGAACTGCTCACTTTCGAGGAAGGCTAGAATTTTCAAATGCTCCTGCAAGGAGGTCCGCATTCGGTAATCACTCATGCGTGCAATTGCTCCGGGTAGTCGGCGCAGGTGGTTGTGTGCGAGTAGCGATTCCGAAACAAATCGGTTGCCGGCGGATCTGGCGATCAAATCGTGGAAGCTGTTGTCTACCTTTTGAAACGCGCCCAGATCGATACTATTGGCGACCGCCGCCAATAGCGCTTCGGTTTGGCGCCGAACCATCGCAGCGCGATTGACATCGAGGCTGAACCCCTCTGAAAGTATCGCCTGAGGCTCGAGCAAGATGCGGTATTCATAGCTTTGCTGGCGCACTGCCGCATCATCCAGACCGGGCGAAAGTATCCACGATTGACCAGCGGCCCGTGTTACCAGGGTTTGCTCCTGTAGCAATTCGAGGGATTTCTGTACTAGTTTTCGGCTCACCTTGTAGCGCCGCATCAGTTCAGACACGGTAATTCGCTGCGCGAGCCGGCGTCCGCTGCGATCTCGCAGTATCATTTCAATTAATTCCTGCTCGGCATTGCCATGTTGAGCCATTACCCGTTTCCAGGCACTGGCCGGATCACAGGCGAGCAGGTATCCGCCTTCCGCTGATTTGACGGCAAGACCCAGTTGATCGAGCAGTTTGAGCGCAGTTCTTACCGGTGTGCGCGAGACGTGGCAGGCCTTGGCCAGATTTGTTTCGACCAGGCGTTCGCCTTGTTGAAACCCCATATCGAGGGCGATATCCATGATTTTCTGAGCAAGATCCAGGTGATGGGTCTTGGTAGGACTACTCATTACAATATTCTCTGGTCGTTATTCCGGGACAAATTTCATCAAGCCGACACCGAGTATATAGTCGGTGGATTAAGTTAATCAAAAACATTGTGTTTTATTTTGGTAAATAGTACCGTCTACCGGCTGACCCGCACCCGGGATACAGTAAAAGCAGTGCAAACTATCAGAGCAATAATTTGGGAGGATTACCATGGCTAACACACATTCTGTACCCGCAACGCTGTCGAAGCGTCTTGTCGTCGCGTTAAGCCTCGCCCTCGTAATCGGTTCTGCGCCGGTTGCCTCGGCAGAAAAAATCGTCATTTCGAACTGGGATGGCTATATGCCGCCTGACTTGCTGGCAAACTTTACCGCAGCCACTGGTATCGAAGCCGAACACGCGGTGCATGGCACCAATGAAGAAATCATGGGCAAGGTAGTCGCAGGTGGTGGCAAGGGATACGACGTACTCTTTGTTTCTTCACCCTTCGCCGAGGCATTGCACAACCTCGGCCTCGCGGCCAGGCTGGATCACGGCAAAATTCCTAACATGAAAAATCTCTACAGCGAGGCCAAAAAACTTAGCCATGATCCAGGCAACCAGTTTTCTATCCCCTATGCCTGGGGTACTACCGGCCTGTGCTACCGTTCGGACTTGATGGATGCGCCGACCTCGTGGAATGACCTGCTCAATCCCCCGCCGGCACTGCATGGCAAGATTACCATGTTGTCTACCGATCGCTGGTTGATGGGCGCTGCCGCACTGGCGCTGGGTAAGTCACTAAATGATACCTCCAGCGATACCCTGGCGGCGGAAAAGAATTTACTGGTTTCGACCAAGTCCAAACTGCTGTCTTTTGATGATTCTACTTTTTATCTGAAACTGGTTTCGGGTGAAGCAACCATGGTGCACGCCTGGGATGGCTGGTGTAATTACGGCAGGGGTGAAAACGCTGCTATCAAGTACGTCATTCCAAAGGAAGGGTCGGACCTGTGGGTGGATACACTGGTAGTAACCAGCGCCTCAAAAAACAAGGACGCCGCGCACAAGTTTCTCGATTACATACTTAATGTGGAAACCGGCAACTGGGTGGCCTCGAATATACTCTACAAGGTGCCCAACAAGGCGGCGATGGATTCGCTGGATCCGGGGCTGATCGAGAGTTTCCCCAATATGGGATATACGCCGGCAAGCATGTCGAAGTATGAGCAATTGCGTGATCTCGGCAAGGGCCAGAAAGCCTTTGCCCGTGCAGTCACTGAAATCATGTCCTCACAATAGGTCTGCGCCAGCCCCGATCAGGTTTGCTGTCGGGGCTGGCAAGTGCCTGTAAATTGAAACCGGCAGCCGCCGCATGAGAAAAAATCCTGTCAAAGCTGGGATCCTGCTCGGCCCAGGCCTGGGCTGGCTGGCGCTGTTCATGGTAATTCCCTGCGCGTTGATTTTTACCTATTCGTTT
>CAXBMV010000372.1:0-4056 GCA_963976575.1 uncultured Gammaproteobacteria bacterium
ATCTCGGCGGGCTTGATCTTTATCCGGCCGGGATCAAAAAGTCATGTCTACCCACTCGATCAGGGGAAGACCCATTTTTTTAAGATGGTTTCCCTGAAAACGCCCCTACCCCATACATGAAACCCGTCATCCTGCAAACGCCTTCACTCGAAGAAATACACATCACCCCGGTAACCTTGCCACCTCAAAAAATTACGCGTCATCCCGGAAACGCCGCAGGCGTTGTCCGGGATCTCCGGACATTGTCGCGCTACCAGGACCTGGCCAGGCATTAATCGACCCTATGTTTTTAGCTGCATATTATTTATGCTGTGCAATGCAAACAATCGACCTTGTCCCGGACCTTGGCGATTCCAACCGGCTAACCCTGGCGACATTTTATTTCGAGGAGACTAATTCTTGCTGCGAGCACTACTGTGGCTACTCGGCTCCGAGTGGGCCAACCTGATGCGCCTGCTGTGGCCGCGCTATCAGCGCAAGGTTTACTACTTCACCTTCGGCGCCAATCTCGATGAAAGCGTACTGGCACAGCGCTGCATTAAAGTGTTTTCCTCCTTCGATCATGTGCTCGAGGGGGCCACACTGCAATTCAGCCAACCCGGGTTTTACAATCAGCAGGGCTACGCCTCGGCAGATCCCTGCGAGGGCGGCGTGGTTTACGGCAAGGTGTATCAAATCCTCGAACGGGATGCCCGACGCATGGACTACTTCGAGGGCGAGCCTTTCTTGTGCGTGCATGAAAAGGTTTACGCGCAGGCTGACGCGGTTCGCTTTTACTATTACCGCACCACGCTGATCGCCGATGGCCTGAAACCCACACGGGAGTATCTCGACTTCCTGCTAAACGCCTATGCGACCATGGATATAGTGCCGCAGGACTATATCGATCGAATGAAACAGACCGAGACACTCGATGTATTCGAACCGCTGACGAAACCACGCGTATTCGTGCGTGACCTGTCTAGCTGGCCGCCCGCGTTGCAGCCCTTCCTGCTCGGCTACGAAAGACGCTTGCAAGGATTCGTTGAATTCGCCTGGAACCGGTCACTGATACAATGGGCCATCAAACGTTAATTCAGTCAAGCTGACGGAGCCTTATGGCAGTTGATCAATGGTCTATCCTGGCTGTGCTTCTCGCAGTACTGGGCTTGTTCGTCTGGGGAAAATGGCGCTACGACATTGTCGCCTTAATGGCGTTGGGTGCTTCAGCGTTGCTGGGTATCGTACCCGCTGGCGAGCTTTTTTCCGGCTTCGGCCATCCGGCAACCATCACCGTGGCGATTGTTCTTATCCTGAGTTATGGGCTTACCAAGGCCGGTGCCGTCGAGGGTATCGTAAACCTGGTAAACCCCTTATCAAGCAGACCTTCCTTACATATTGCCGCGCTAGTTTTTATCGCCGCGTTTCTTTCCATGTTTATGAATAATGTTGGCGCACTGGCCTTACTCATGCCGGTTGCTATCCAATCTACCGTGAAAGCCGGGCGGTCTCCCTCCACGGTGCTTATGCCGCTGTCCTTCGGCTCGATTCTGGGTGGACTGGTCACTTTGATCGGTACGCCGCCCAATATCATCATTGCCAGTTACCGCGAAAAAACCACCGGCGAGGCATTCCAGATGTTTGACTTTGCGCCGGTTGGTGGCGTTGTCGCATTGGCTGGCATCATCTTTATGGCCGTGGTTGGCTGGCGCCTGGTGAAGGTTAGAAAAACCAACGCCGGCACCAGTTTGTTCGAAATCGAGTCGTATCTTTTTGAAGTGAAGATCCCAGAAGAGACAGAGTTGGTAGCCAAAAGCATTCGCGAACTGGAAGAGTTTCTGGCGGAATTTGACGTAACCCTGACCGCACTGATTCATATCAAGCAATATTATTCGGTGCCACCCACACGGCATATTCTGGCGGCCGAAGACATGCTGATCCTGGAGGGGAAGCAGGAAGATATCGATAAATTCGTTTCAAAATATGAACTGGCCCTGCTTGGGGCGGATAGCGCTAAAGAAGCGATTTCACTTTCGGATGATACGGTGATGATGGAGGCCGTGTTGGCACCAAGATCTGCAATCGAAGGGCGCAGCGTAGCGCAAATTCATTTTAAGCAGAACCATAACGTTAACCTGCTTGCGGTCTCCCGAGAGGGCCAGCAAAAACGCGGCAGGCTCAAAGAAATGACGCTGAAGGCCGGGGACGTATTGCTGTTCTATGGCGAAATAGAACATGTGGAAGCGGCCATCGGCAAGCTGGGCTGTTTTCCGCTGGCCGCGCGGGGCGTGGATTTTGGTAAACGCAAACATGCCATGCTGGCACTCGGCATTTTTGCCTCAGCCATTGCGCTGGCAGCATTTGGAATAGTCTCGTTACAGGTTGGCCTTGGCTGCGCGGTTGTATTGATGGTATTGCTCAATATCATCCCGATACGGGAGCTTTACGATGGCGTAGACTGGCCTGTGATCGTGTTACTCGGAGCGATGATACCGGTAGGCGGTGCGCTGGAAAGCACCGGCACCACCATTCTTATCGCCAATGGTTTGCTGAGTCTTTCTGGCGACATGTCGATTGTGGTGATTCTTGTCGCCGTACTGGTAATCACCATGACCTTGTCGGACATCCTCAACAATGCCGCAACGGCAATCCTGATGGCTCCCATCGCCTATACCATCGCCGTAACTGCCGGGGTGAATCCCGATCCATTTTTGATGGCTGTCGCAGTTGGTGCATCCTGCGCGTTTCTGACTCCGATCGGGCATCAGAACAATGCACTGGTGATGGGCCCTGGCGGCTATCGCTTTGGTGATTACTGGCGCGTGGGTTTGCCGCTGGAAATTATTATCATCGTCGTCGCAATTCCAATGATTCTTATCGTCTGGCCGCTTTAAACTGGAATTGAGACAGGCGCCTCAGGCTTCGTCCCCGCTGTGCGAAATATTCCTTGCCATGTAATTGTAGAAATCCCAGATGGTGCCTTCGTAATCGGGTTTCGCCAGTACCGATGGCTCATAGCTGCTTGACTTCAAGCCCCGGATTAACTTTACCAGCTGCGCCTCGTCCTCGGGAAAAGTGCGCTTGAACAGTTCAACCCCCGCATCGGACTTGAGTTTTTCTTCGTCGCTTTCGGGCAGAAATCCAATCATGCCGACACGGGTGCGCAGGCGCGTGGCAGAGATCGGTTGTATCAGGTTATAGGTCACCTTGAATCCGGAGATCCCGAAGACGCTACTGGGCGCTATGCCCAGCATCAACGAACGCCGCTTTTCTTCGTCGGTCAGGTTGCCGCGTGTTTCACCCCGCGAAGGTGCATCCTGTGGATAGCAGGAATAGAAACCGAGGAAATCATCACCCGCGGGAAAATGCTTTGATAATTGCGTCGGCGTAAAGGGATGCAGTGTATTTCTGTGTACGGTCGACAGGTGGTAACCTTCGAGAAAGTTTTCCACCAGGCATTTCCAGTTGGTCTCCCATTCCTGCTCGCTCGAATAAAGCAGCCGCATATCTCCGATACGCATGTTTTCAACCATCGGCTCGACCTGCTGCATCGATTCAGATTCAAGCAGCGAGGCGGCGGCTGGATCAAGGTTGACGAAAATAAAACCATGCCAGATTTCACATTTGAACTCGGGCAGTTTGCAGTCCCGAACAAATTCCGCGTGCTGATCTTCGACGCCATGCGCTCTTTGCAACTGCCCGTCAAGATTGTAAGTCCAGGCGTGGTAGGAACAAGTGAAGCGTTTGCTGTTTCCGCGGCCCTCTACCAGCGGCATTGCGCGATGCCGGCACACATTCGACAGCGCCTTGATGGTGCCTGCACTGGTTCTTACCAGGATAATCGGCTCACCGACGAGGTCGGTGACGAAATAATCACCCACTTCGGAAATCTCTTCTTCGCGCCCGAGGCAAATCCATTTTTTACGGAATAACTGCTCGCGTTCGAGCTCGAGAAAATCTTCCGAGGTATAAAATTCGCCCGGCATGGTGAAGGCCTTACTTGCCTCGGTGTCCAGCACCTGGTTAAGACTGGTGAAAATTTTATGCAGTTGTTTTTCGGACATCGGTCATGCTTCC
>CAXBMV010000373.1:0-4032 GCA_963976575.1 uncultured Gammaproteobacteria bacterium
ACTTCGCGACCATTCACCAACGAAGCCTGGTTCCCGAGCAGCACCGGAGACTATCTGCTGCTGCCGGACGGAAGCTTTGCCCAGGTGTTACAGCAAACCGTTGAAATCGTAAGGCTCAAGGTGATGGGTAGCGTGGTTCAGTATGCCAGCGCCGATTTTCTGCAACTGGGCGCGCGCAACCTGACCCGTGAAGGTTTCGGCATCGCGGTGGTTTTCGGTATCGACTACGAGCTGCAGGATATTTCGCTGGATACCGTGCCCGAACGTTTCAAAACTGCCATTACGGCTGCCTTCGAAGCTTCCAGCTATGCCGCCGATTTCAAGGATTTGCTGGTCGAGTTCAAACTGGCTGGCAGTAGTTCTCTGGATTACCTGGTTTACGTCAATATGCAGGGCGCGGCGGCAGGTTCTTATTTCGCAATAGGCCGCCTGGTCCAGCAAACCTGTGTCGACGTATGCAACCATGAAGGCTGGGGTATTCCATTCACCCAGGTTACTGTTCATCAGGCGGAAGACAGTTATGAGCCCTATGAAGATGATGAACTGGACGAGCTGGATGGGCTCGATGATTCCAACAAGGAAAAGGCGCACTGACCGGGCGGTGCGAGTTTACCCTGATCTATTGAGGGGGGGGGGGTTACGGCCCGTTCTAGGCGTAAACAATAAATAATTATTGCATTCCTGGATTGCATGACGATAATGAATGAACATTCATTCATTTCTATTATCCACTATGGACGACAAACGCCAGGCGATTCTCGCAGCGACGGGTAGCTTGTTGGCAAAACACGGGTTTCACGGTTTTTCGATGAAACAACTGGCTTCTTTGGCCGGTGTGGCAACCGGCACCATTTACCTGTATTTCAAGGACAGGGACGAATTGATCGGCCAATTGCGCGAACATATCCTGCAAGATATCGCCGCACAAATTTTTGCCGGACACGACAGTAGCCAACCGCTTTATCAGCAGTATCGCCTGATCTGGCTTAGCCTTTGGGCATACTTTCAGCGCTTCCCGGACCGGGTGCTATGCAAGAACCAGTTCGACCAACTGCCGCCGGAAGTGCAGTTACAGCAGCACATCGAGGCGAAGCAACATTTCTCTCCACTGGTGGAAATATTTAACAGCGGTCGGGAGCAGGGTTTGCTCAAGCCTTTATCTGACGAAACGCTGGCCTGTCTCAGTATCGAAGCCTGTGCATTGCTGGCGCAAAAACAAATACTCGGCCTGTTGACGGTCGACGATGACAACCTGGAATCCGTGGTCGCGGCAAGCTGGGATGCCATCGCAATCAATTCTGAATTTCAATCTTAAGGTCTACACAATGAAAAAATGGTTCTTCTGGATGCTGCTCGGCAGCCTGATCCTGTTCGGCGGTGCGTTCGGTTTTTACGGCTTCAAGCAGCAAATGATCGCACAATATCTGTCAAACATGCCGAAACCGGTGATCGCGGTAACCGCTATCGAGGTAAAGCCATCCGACTGGACGCCTGAAATCGATGCCATCGGTTTTATCGAACCGAAACAGGGTGTCATGCTCAGTTCACAGGTTTCCGGCGTGGTTAGTGAAATCCTGGTGAATTCGGGACAGAGTGTCGATTCGGGTGCTATCTTGCTGCGTTTCGACGCGGCCAAGGAACGTGCCGATCTGCGCAGCGCCGAAAGCAGGCTGGTGTCAGTCTCGACCGAACTCGAACGACTGAAGAAGCTGGCGCGTGAACGCCTCGCCTCTCAGGAACAGGTGGATTCAGCCAACGCGCAATACCTGTCTTTGCTGGCACAGATCGACAGCCTCAAGGCGACCCTGTCGCTGCGCGAAATCCGCGCACCATTCAAGGGTATTACCGGCATAGTCCAGGTACAGCAGGGCGAGTATCTGCAACCAGGCGCGGACATTATCCGTCTGGAAAATATCGACGTTATGCGCATACGCTTCATCATCGGCGAGAAGGATTACGCGCGCGTTTCAGTGGGTATGCCTATCAAGGTCAGGGTATCGGCCTTTGCCGATAGAAAATTCGAGGGCAGCATCAGCGCCATCGAACCGGTGATCGACTACCAGTCCGGCGTAGTGCAGTTGCAGGCGTCCATCCCCAACAGCGAAAAACTGCTGCGAGCCGGTATGTATGCCGAAGTCTCAATCCAGCAGGACTTGATGACAGGGCAGCTGGTTATCCCGCAGTCGGCGATTAATTTTACGCTTTACGGTGAAACGGTTTACCTGCTCGAAGATGCAGAAGTCGAGTCGACGGTTAGTGACGGAGAAAGCGCCGCAGCAGCTGTCAAAGTCGCCAGGTTACAGGTTATTACCGTTGCCGAGCGCAAGGACAGCGTGGCTCGCATTGCCAGCGGCTTGAACGCTGCCGACCTGATTGTTACCTCGGGTCAGCTCAAGTTATCCAATGGCACCCAGGTGAAGATTATCGAAGACGATACCCTGGCGGCACCTGCCAGTCTGCCGCTGCGTTGAGGCGATAGCGATGAAATTTACCGATACTTTTATTCGCCGGCCGATCCTGTCTATCGCGCTGAGCCTGTTAATCCTGTTGCTTGGCGCCCAGGCCATAATGAAAATGCAGGTGCGTCAGTATCCTGAAATCACCAACACTGTCATTAGCGTAAGCACAGCCTATTACGGCGCCAGCGCCGAACTGATCCAGGGCTTTGTTACGCAGATACTGCAGCAAGCGGTATCCGAAGTGGAAAACGTCGATTTTGTAAAATCGCAGAGCATGCAAAGCGTTAGTACCATCAGCGCGCAGATGAAGCTTGGCAGCGATCCGGACGCGGCATTGGCGGCGGTACTTGCCAAGGTAAACAGCGTGCGCAGCTTGCTTCCCAGCGAAGTACAGGACCCCAGTATCAGCCGATCTACCGGGTCCAATACCTCGATCATGTATTTGTCTTTTTCCAGCGGCAAACTGAACAGCAGCCAGATTACCGATTTCGTCAGTCGCGTGGTGCAGCCGCAACTGGTCACTGTGCCGGGTGTGGCAAAGGCGCAGGTCTTCGGAGGCAGTCCGTTCGCGATTCGCATCTGGCTCAAGCCCGATCGCATGGCCGCGCTGCAGCTCAGCGCCAACCAGGTGATGACTGCCCTGCGCGCCAATAACTATCAGTCGGCGCCCGGCGAAGTGAAAAGTGACTGGTTTGTCTACGGCGTTAATGCCGACACCAGCCTGAAAAGTGTTGAAGAATTCTCCGACCTGATCGTCGCCAATCACGCCGAGGGGATTGTTCGCCTGAGGGATATAGCCGAAATCAAACTGGATGCGAGCCGTCTCACCGTCAGCGCCACTGCCGACGGCAAGGAAGCGGTCATCATCGGTATCGACCCGACTCCGCGCGCGAATCCGTTGACCATTGCCAAGCTGGTACGCGACCTGATGCCCCAGTTGCAACTGAGTATGCCGAGCACCATAGAAATGAAACTGCTCTACGACTCCACCCTGGTTATAGAAGAATCGATCTACGAAGTGGTGAAAACCATCGCTGAAGCAGTGGCCATAGTTATCGTGGTGATCTTCCTGTTCATGGGTTCGCTGCGCGCGGTGATGATCCCGGTAGTGACAATCCCCCTATCATTGATCGGTGTAGCCATGGTGATGCAGACCATGGGTTTTTCACTGAACCTGATGACCTTGCTGGCGATGGTGTTGGCCATAGGCCTGGTGGTCGATGACGCCATAGTCGTTGTCGAGAATGTCGACCGACATCTGAAACTCGGTGAAACGCCGTTTCGTGCGGCGATCATCGGCACCCGTGAAATATCAGTGCCGGTGATTACCATGACAGTCACCCTGGCCGCGGTGTACGCGCCAATTGCGCTTCTGGGCGGCTTGACCGGTGCCTTGTTCGAGGAATTCGCACTGACCCTGGCCGGGGCCGTGATTGTCTCCGGGGTAGTTGCCTTGACGCTGTCGCCGATGATGAGCGCGTTGCTGCTCAGGCACTCTGGCAAGTCCCATGGATTCGAGGCGAAGGTACATGGCGTGCTCGACCGTGTTGATGCCGGCTACGCCGCGATGCTC
>CAXBMV010000374.1:0-4025 GCA_963976575.1 uncultured Gammaproteobacteria bacterium
GGCTTGTTTGGTCATGCGCACAGAGTCGGCATCCATCAGCGCGACTTCTCGCGCCAACGCCAGGCCACGGGTCAGCCCCTCGCCGGGTTCTACCACTTCATTGACTATACCCAGTTGCAGCGCCTCGCTGGCGGACATACGGTCCTGGCCACTGAGCAGCATTTTCTTGCTGCGCTTCGGGTTGGTGAACCAGGGCAGCAGCAGTGCAACTATGCTGCTGCCGAAGCGCAGTTCAGGCTCCCCGAAAAGACTGTTGCTTTCAGCGATGCTCATGTCACAGGCCAGCGCCATCTCGAAACCTCCGGCGAGTACATGGCCGTGGACTACTGCGATGGTGGGTTTGCTCAGGTGCCAGAAGCGCATGATGACTTCCAGATCGTATTCAATCGCCGCTCTCCATTCGGCTTCGCCGCTGCGCTTTGCTTCCATGCCTGCCTGCAGGTCGAAACCGGCACAGAAAGATCGACCATTGGCATTGAGCACCAACGCAAGACAGGATTCGCTTAGCTCCACCCGGTCCAGCGCGAGATTTAATTCCTCGAGCATGGTGGCGTTGATCGCATTCAGCTTGTCGGGTCGGTTCAGGGTGACAATAGCCACCGGGCCCTGCAGGGTAAATTCGATTGTTTCGAATTTCATGGTATTTTTTCTGGCCTGGAGTCCGCGGATTATAAGCAGCACTGCCCCCGAGGAGAACCAGTATTTGTAGAGAGTTGCCTGACCCCGGGCAGGAGTTACAGCAAATCTTTTATCTTGTCGGCGGGCAGGGCCTCGCTGAAGAAGTATCCCTGGGCGAATTCGCAGTTATGAAGTTTGAGGAATTCCAGTTGCTCGGCGTTTTCCACGCACTCGGCAATCACCTGCATACCGAGCGCTTCAGACATACGCATAATCGCTTCGGTAATCGCTCCGCTGCTATTGTTGCTAGCCAGTTCGTTGATAAACGAACCGTCGATTTTCAGGTAATTGAAAGGTAAGTCTTTCAGTATCGACAGCGAAGAATAGCCAGTACCGAAATCATCCAGCGCAAAGCGCAGTCCCATGGCGCGCAAACTATCCATCTTTTCGCGCGCCACGCGTGCATTCTTGAGAACCAGACTTTCGGTGATTTCGATGACAAGTTTTTCCGCACTGACTCCGGTCTCTTCCAGGCATCCGATCAGATCGTCAACAAAGGACTTGTTTTCAAAATGCCGCGGACTGATGTTGATGTTTATCAGTTCGAGTTCGGGGGAATTGGAAATAAAGTGACAGGCATCGTGTATGACTTTCTTGCCTATTTGACAAACAAAATTACTATTTTCTGCGGTCGGAATAAACTGGTTCGGCATGATCAAACCGCGCTCCGGATGATGCCAGCGAATCAAGGCTTCGACACCGGTAATCTTTTCATCGCTTATTCTGACGATAGGTTGGTAGTATAATTCCAGTTGGTCTTTTTCGATCGCCTCGTGTAACTCCTGTTCCACCCAGTAGTTAGTTTTGACCAGATCTTCCATTTCCGATTCGAAAAAGCGTACCGCGTTCTTGCCGTCATTCTTGGCCTTGTACATGGCCATGTCGGCCTGTTTTAAAAGCGTTTCAGCGCAGGTAATTTCATTGTTAAACAGGGTTACACCGATACTGCAGCCGATGCGCAGCTCGTTGCCACTGATATTCATCGACTGGCCAACAACCTTACGAATTTTCTCGGTAAGATGATTGGCCTGCTCGTGAGCCAGCTGTTTGTTCGTATCCAGCCGGCTTATCAATAGCGCAAACTCGTCACCACCAAAACGCGACACGATATCTTCGTCGCGTATGTTTTCCAGCAGACGTTGCGAAATTTCGACGATTAACTGGTCGCCAACCGAATGTCCCAGCGAATCGTTTACCGATTTGAAATTGTCCAGATCGATGAACAGCAGGGCGGTGTATTCGTGATGACGTCTGGCCATGTTGATCGACCTTTCCAGATATTTGGCAAACAGCGAACGATTGGCAATCTCGGTAAGCGGGTCGTGGAAGGCCATGTGACGGACCCTGGATTCGGCTTCCCACTGGTGCAGCGAGTAGCGAATCGATCGCTCGAGGATTTCAGCCTTGAGCTGATTTTTTACCAGGTAGTCAGTAGCGCCGGCATTGGTAGCCTGCAAGTCCAGGTCGTGGCTGTCGAGTCCGGTTAAAAGTATGGTTGGAATCTTCGAAAAACCATCCTTGTGTATCAACTTGATTAGATCCAGACCAGTCTTGCTGCCGAGGCGGTAATCGACCAGGCATATATCAAACTGGCTGGCGTCCAGTTGCACCATGGCATCGTCCGGATCACGCGACCAGGTCAACGAATACTGCTTGCCATAGGCTTCATCAAACAGATCCAGGGTCAGCAGGTAATCGTCTTCGTCGTCCTCAACCAACAGTACTGATAGTATGTCCTGTTGTTTGTTATCGGCGCTTTTCATTTCTTGTCCGCTGGATTGCATGATGGCTAAACCTCCTTGCCCGGGAGTTTCACTACGTCGAACCAGTAATCAGTCAGAGACAGGATTTTCTCGCGCAGGCCGTCGAAGGTGACAGGTTTGGAGACAAAGGAATTGGCGCCACTCTGGTAGGACTTGATGATGTCCTGCTCGGCGCTGGAGGTGGTCAATATCACTATCGGAATAGTTTTCAAGCGTGGGTCCTGACGAATTTCCTGTAGGACCTCGGTCCCGCTCTTGCGCGGCATATTCAGATCCAGCAATATCAAATCCGGTAGTTCCTCGCCAGGGACACCCCTGATTTGGTTGAGTAAGTCCTCCCCGTCAACCGCGAATTTCAGCTCGCAGATAAGCCGGGTTTCTTCGACAGCTTCCTTGAACATCAGGCGATCATCTTCGTCGTCGTCAGCCATCATTATGTTAATCATCTTTAAATTACCCCGCGATTCAGGTTTTAAGTTTTAGCTTTACGATAAATACAGATCCCTCACCCGGAATACTGCTGGCCTCGGCAGTTCCTCCGTGGGCTTCGGCAATGCGGCGCACCACCGATAGACCGACACCGGTGCCATCGTATTCGTTGCGTGAGTGCAGGCGTTGAAATACTTCAAAGATTTGCTGTGCGTACTGCGGTTCGAAACCTATGCCATTATCTTTCACACGGATAACGCAATAGCCCGGTTCATTCAGGCAATCAATATCGATCTGTGGCAGCCTGTCGGGAGAGCGATATTTGATCGAGTTGCCGATCAGGTTTTGCAATAACTGGCGCATTTGTATTCCATCGGCCTGCAGGCTGGGCAGACTCTGGCTATTTACCAGCGCACGGGCCTCCTCGATTTGCCAATCCAGATCCGACAGGACGCCCTTGAGAACCTCGTTCAAATCCACATGGCTATGATTCCCTGTATTCGCCTTGATTCGTGAAAAAGCGAGTAAATCGTTGATCAAGGTGCTCATCCGCCCGGCCGCTGAGCGCATGCGTTGCAGGTAATCGCAGCCGCGCTCATCGAGAGCTTCGGCATAGTGGCTTTGCAAGCGGTCGCCAAAGGATTGAATTTTTCGCAGTGGCTCCTGTAAATCGTGTGAGGCTATATAGGCAAATTGTTCCAGTTCCTGATTGGAGCGCAGTAGTTCCTTTTCGCGTTTCACTAGCCGGGCCTCGATTCTTGAGCGCATAGCCAGTTCGGCCTCTAGCGCCATATTTGCCTGGCTAACTGCGCGGAAGCTGTTTTTTTCCTCAGTCTTGAAAGTCATGTACATGCTGATCAGCAATCCGGTGAGTACGCAGATATAGCCTGCTTTCTTGAGCAGGTGGGCCAGGTCAAAGCTGTAGTCGAATAGCTGTGCCGAATGTGACATGAATACCGCCTGACTGATGAATGCGACAATCAGTGACAGTACCAGCCAATGTTCGAAGTAAAACAGCTTCCAATGTCCATTGCGCAGCAGAAGTATCAGGCTGACCAGGAAAATAACTGCAGGGATGAATTCTGCCGGGCGGTGGAAAAAGATATCCGGGTTATAGGCCGCGGGCAGCGGTACCAGTGCGATAATGCCGAAACA
>CAXBMV010000375.1:0-4015 GCA_963976575.1 uncultured Gammaproteobacteria bacterium
GCGCCGAGAGCTGTGGCAGATCGTCTATCGCCAAGTGGAGGAAGCTGGCATGAGCGTATTGCTCAGCACTGCCTATCTCGATGAAGCAGAACGTTGTAACGAGGTGATCCTGATTCACCAGGGAAAACTGCTGGATCAGGGTGAACCGGCAACGTTTAGCCAGGTCGTCGCAGGACGCACATTTCAGGTGAGCGTTAAGGGTATGAGCCATCGCCGGTTGCAGGCAGAGTTAAGTCGTGCGCCAAATGTGCTGGATGCCTTGATTGAAGGCGAAGCGGTACGGGTGGTCACTGAAACAGCCAAGCTACCCACACTCGAACAATTGTTTTCAAAACAAGCATTACCGGCGAGGGCCGACGTTCAGATCACCTCGGTAACACCACGTTTTGAAGATGCCTTTGTTGCACGATTAAAAAAACGCCGACAGGAGCCCGAAGTCGCTATTTCACCACTGCAAACAATAAACGTGAGTAAGAACGACGAGGTTATCAGGGTGAACCAGCTGCAACGCCGTTTCGGTGATTTCATCGCGGTGAATAATGTCAGCTTCAGCGTAAAACGGGGTGAGATCTTCGGTTTACTGGGGGCAAATGGCGCTGGCAAGTCCACCACGTTTCGTATGCTCTGCGGCCTGTTACCCGCCAGCAGTGGCAATCTGGCGGTGGCGGGCCACGATCTGCGTAGCGCAGCCGCCTCAGCACGAGGGCGCATCGGCTACATGGCACAGAAGTTCTCGTTGTATACCAATCTGTCAGTCGCGCAGAACCTGCGTTTTTTCTCCAGCGCCTACGGCCTGCGAGGAAAACAGCAAAAAGCGCGTCTCGATTGGGCAATAACCACCTTCGAGCTAGACGCCTACACGAATACCAACGCCGGTGAGTTACCGCTAGGGTATAAACAGCGTTTGTCCTTCGCCGCCGCGTTGATGCATGAGCCTGAAATCCTGTTTCTCGACGAACCCACTTCCGGCGTTGATCCCCTCGCTCGCAGGGAGTTCTGGGCGCGCACCAATGCGGTAGCCGAAGCGGGGGTAACGGTTCTGGTCACTACGCATTTTATGGAAGAGGCCAACTACTGCGACCGCCTCGTAATCATGGCCGACGGTGAAGTGCTGGCAGAGGCCACGCCACTGGCGATGAAGATCCGTGCGCGCACTACAGAAAATCCCGATCCAACAATGGAAGATGCCTTTATCCAATTGATCGAACAGCAGAATAAAAAAGAACCAGATACCGCAGCAGAGAGAACGTCAGGGAGCGCTGCATGATTTCACCTGCCAACATGCGCCTGTGGGGAATGATCCGAAAAGAAAGCCTGCAGATTCTGCGAGATCCATCGAGTATCTCCATAGCCTTCGTGTTGCCAGTAGTGCTGCTTTTTCTGTTCGGTTACGGTGTCTCTCTAGACGCAAAACATATACCGGTAGGCTTAGTCATCGAGCAGCCGGACACCGCGACGCAGTCACTTGCCGGATCCTTCGAGCGCTCCGAGTTCTTTAGTCCGCAGTATTTCGATGCTATTCAAACAGCGCAACAGGCGCTCAAAGAACGGCGGATTGACGGCATTATCTGGTTGCGGAATGATTTTTCACCCAAACTACTATCTGGCAGCGAAGCGTCAACCGGTGTCATCATCAACGGCGTGGACTCGAATCAGGCCAACATCACCGAGGGTTACATACAGGGCACCTGGTTGGCGTGGCTAACGCATTATGCAGCAAGCCGGGGCCAGCCGCTGGCCATGCCAGTAACTTTGCAACAACGTGTATGGTTCAATGCCGCGTTATCCAGTCGCTTGTTTCTGGTGCCGGGTTTAATCGCCATTATCATGACGTTGATCGGCTCGCTCCTTACCGCCATGGTGGTGGCACGTGAGTGGGAGCGCGGCACCATGGAGGCATTAATGGTGACGCCGCTTCGCAAGGCCGAAATTCTTGCAGGCAAGCTAATCCCCTATTTTGTTTTGGGCATGGGCGGCATGTTGTTCAGTGTGGTCTTGGCAATATGGCAGTTTGATGTTCCACTGCGCGGGTCCTTCTGGTTGCTGATGATTTGCTCGGCGCTGTTCATGTTGGTGGCGCTGGCCATTGGCCTGCTGATTTCTACTGTGTCCAAAAACCAGTTTGTAGCGGGTCAGTTGGCCATCATCATCACCTTTCTTCCCGCATTTATCCTTTCGGGTTTTCTTTTTGATATTCATTCCATGCCCGTCTGGATACAAGTCATCACCCATCTGGTGCCAGCGCGGTATTTTGTTGCCATCCTGCAAACCCTGTTTCTTGCCGGTAATGTCTGGCCGGTGGTGTTGGCCAATATGGGCGCGCTGCTCATTATGCTGCTGTTTTTTTCGACCCTGGTATGGCGCAATTTTCGTAAGCGGCTGGAGTAACTTATGATTAGCCCTGTGTCTATCAGGCATATTTTCACTCTTGCCATCAAAGAGTTCCTGGCTTTGCTGCGCGACAAGCGCAGTCGCTTTTCCATTATCATCCCGCCCATCATGCAATTACTGGTGTTCGGGTTTGCCGCCACCTATGACCTCAATGATGTGCCTGTAGCCATCTATAATGAAGATCGTGGCGGCGCGGCGCGGGAACTTGTCAGTCGAATCGAAGGCTCTCCCACTTTTCAAGTCACCACCTACATCGAGCGTGACAGCGAAGTTGCAGAAAAAATCAACAACCGGGATGTGCTTTTGGTACTGCACATTGGCCAGCATTTTAGCGCCGATTTAATGCGCGGCACGAGCACGTCGGTACAAGCGATACTGGACGGCCGCAACTCAAACACCGCGATGATTGCAATGAACTACCTGACTAGTATATTGCTGGACTACAACCGCAACTGGCTACAATCACAAGGTAAAGGCAATTCGCAGGTTACCTTGCAAAAAGTTGCATGGTACAACCCAAATTTGCAGTCACAGTGGTTTATTGTGCCTGGCATTGTTGGCTTGCTGACTCTGGTAGTGTCCTTGCTGGTGACAGCGCTGTCAGTCGCTCGGGAACGCGAAGCGGGTACCTTCGACCAATTGCTGGTGACACCGCTGCGGCCCGTAGAAATTCTGATCGGCAAGGCAATTCCAGGCATCATCATCGGCTTGCTCGAAGCCACCTTAATCATCGTACTGACCGTTAACTTGTTCGATATCCCACTGCGCGGCAGTATCGGTGCACTGTATCTCGGCATCGTGCTGTTCCTACTCTCTGCTGCGGGGGTCGGACTGATGATCTCTGCGATATGTGTCACACAGCAGCAGGCCGTACTGGGCTCTTTTCTTTTTCTCGTGCCCGCAGTCATCCTCTCCGGATTTTCCACGCCCATCGCCAACATGCCACAGGCGATACAGTGGCTCACCTATATCAACCCGTTACGATATTTTCTCGTGGTAGTGCGTGGCGTGTTTCTGCAAGGCGACAGTTACGGGTTATTGTTTGATCAATATTGGCCGATGCTGATTATCGGCCTAGTATCTCTGTCGCTAGCCGGTTGGTTATTCCGGAATCGTTTGGTTTAACAGAACAGGTTGATACGTGTGCATGGCAATGGGATGGGCTCCTCTTAAGAGATCGACCCTTTGAATGGGCCTTCCTTCCAGCCCATTTATTACAATTGGTTATGTTTGATTTACGGCTTGTAGGTGCCAGCCAGTGCCAGACGTGGAATCATTCCCACTCGATTGTAAATAAGAAATTATTTTGCTTTATTTTCAGATAGCTGCAAATCAACATATTCCCAATACCATGAAAAATACCATGCTCAAAAATTTCTTGTGAAAATATTTATTTCGAGCGGACGAATGCGCCATTTCACGGCATACATGCTCTAGGCGTCGTTCTCGACGTGCTCGATCAGGAAGCGTTGGCCTTCTACCGATCCTTCGACTTTTTCTTGCCATTGACAGACAACCCCATGAAGCTATTCGTGTCCATGGCATCATTGGAGACATATAGGTATCTATCGCCGAATCCGTCCATGAAACAACATTATATCTAACCAATACGCCAGCGGAAAAT
>CAXBMV010000376.1:0-4013 GCA_963976575.1 uncultured Gammaproteobacteria bacterium
CAAAGCAGGGTCGGTTCGTCATCCGTCGATTTTCTCTCATCGTTCCGCCGAGTCAGCAAAAGTTTCACTAAAAGAGTTGGGCATCAGCGTCAGCCGCGTACGCGCTACCGCCAACGATACCAGCAAGGTGGCCAACACCTCGGCGACCGCGGCTTCCACCGGCAGCGATTTGAATGGCAAGGCGGCGCAGGATGCCGCGCGTCAGCTTCGCGAGCGCCTTGCTGCCCTGGCTGCCGAGCAACTCGGTGGCGATGCCAGTGAAGTCGAGTTTTCTGACGATTGCGTGCACAGCGCCGGCCAGTCTTTGCCATTTGTGCAACTCGTACAAATGGCATATGAAAATCGCGTGCAACTCTGGTCGGATGGTTTTTACAAAACCCCGGGTCTGCACTGGGACAAGGAAACCCTGCAGGGTGAACCCTTTTATTACTTCGCTTATGGCGCGGCAGTGTCAGAAGTTGTAGTCGATAGCCTGACCGGCGAGTGGAAACTGTTGCGCGCAGACTTGTTACACGATGCCGGTAATTCGATCAACCCGGCGATAGATATAGGGCAGGTCGAGGGTGCCTATATCCAGGGTATGGGCTGGCTCACCAGCGAGGAACTCTGCTGGGATGAACGTGGGCGACTGACCACGCATGCACCCTCGACTTACAAAATCCCGACGGTTAGCGATTGCCCCGAGCAGTTCACCACCCGGTTGTTTGACAACCACAACGTGAAGGATACGATTCTGCGCTCCAAGGCGGTGGGCGAACCACCGTTATTACTGCCCTTCTCGGTGTTCTTCGCCATCCGCGATGCGATCGCCAGCCTTGCCGATAATCGGGTCAATCCGCCGCTGCGCGCGCCGGCCACGCCCGAGGCAATCCTCGACGCCATCGACGCACTGCGTGGTCAGCAGGCATGACGGCCTGGCGCGATAGCCTGGCGGAACTTCGCCGCAACAACACCCCGGCAATACTGGTCAGCGTCGATTCCATTGTCGGTTCCACGCCGCGCGAACCCGGCGCGCGCATGGTGGTCACCGCAGCGCATCTCTATGGCAGCATTGGTGGCGGTAACCTCGAATATCAGGCCTGCCAGATAGCGCGTCAACAATTGCTCGGAGACGGCGACGAAGGTTTGCGCAGATTTCCGCTCGGGGCCGGCCTCGGTCAATGTTGTGGGGGCCTGGTCAACCTGATGTTTGAAAGACTGCTCGATCAGCAGGGCTGGGACAAGGCAGCCGGGGAAGAAAAACGCCTGCCGCTTTACCTGTTTGGTGCCGGCCATGTTGGTAGCGCAGTGGTGCGGGTGATGCAGGATTTGCCGCTGGAAATTCACTGGGTAGATAGCCGCGACGACATGCTGCCGGCTGAACTGCCCGTCGGGGTACAGGCAATTTGCAGCGATACCCCCGAAGCCGAGGTCGATGCGGCTCCGCCACAAAGTTGCTTTCTGGTTATGACCCACGATCACGCGCTCGATCAGCGGCTTTGTGAACAGATATTGAAACGCGATGATTTCGTCTATTTCGGTCTGATCGGATCGCGCGCTAAAAGGCGCATGTTCGAGACGCGCATGCGTCGCCGTGGCATCGACGCGGATAAATTTGAACGCATGATTTGTCCTATAGGCATAGACGGCATCAGCAGCAAAAAACCCGCGCTGATTGCCATAGCAGTTGCCGCCGAAATCATGCAAATATACGACGCCCATCTCGATGGTCGATTCGGCGAGCAGAGATTACATCTCATGGAAGGAGTCTCATGACAGCGAATGCGTCGGCGACTGACGAGATCAGACTCGAGCTGGAAGGTATCAGCAAAATCTATCCCTCGGTGGTGGCCAACGATTCGGTGTCGCTGACGGTACGTCGTGGCGAAATCCACGCGGTGCTCGGCGAAAACGGTGCCGGTAAAAGTACCCTGATGAAAATGATTTACGGGGTCACCAGGCCCGATGCCGGTGAGATTCGCTGGCAGGGTGAAGTGGTACAGGTGGCCAACCCGGCGCAGGCGCGAAGCCTCGGTATCGGCATGGTGTTCCAGCATTTTTCATTGTTTGAAACGCTCACCGTGGTCGAAAATGTAGCGCTGTCATTGCCCGACAAGCCCGACCTCGAAACGCTTGCACAACGCATCAGAGAAGTCTCCGAGCGTTACGGTCTGCCGGTGGATCCGCAGCGACTGGTACACGCACTATCGGTGGGGGAGCGGCAACGCGTCGAGATTATCCGTTGCCTGTTGCAGGACCCGAAGCTGTTAATCATGGACGAACCCACCTCGGTGTTAACCCCGCAGGCGGTACGCAAACTTTTTGACACCTTGCGTCAGCTCGCCGCGGAAGGTTGCAGTATTCTTTATATAAGCCACAAGCTCGATGAAATCCAGGAGCTTTGCCACGTCGCTACGGTGCTGCGCGATGGCAAGGTTACCGGTCAGTGTATCCCCGCCGATGAAACCCCTAAATCCATGGCCAGCCTGATGATTGGCAAGGAATTGCCGGTATGTCAGCACGGCGCTCCAGAGCAACTGGGCGAAGCGAGACTGGAACTGAAGCGCCTGACGCAGCCTTCCACTGATCCTTTCGGTTGTGATTTGACCGACATAGAGCTACAGCTACGGGCCGGGGAAATTCTGGGAATTGCCGGTGTCTCAGGCAATGGTCAGCAAGAACTGCTGTACGCCTTGTCGGGTGAAAAGCCGCTACTCGATAACGAGGCGATACGCATTTGTGACCAGCCTTCGGGTCGCGCTTTACCGGCCGCAAGACGCCTCGCCGGAATGGGCTTTGTCCCCGAGGAGCGCCTCGGCAGGGGTGCGGTGCCACAAATGTCGCTGGCCGAAAACGCACTACTGACTGTGCATCCCGACGGTATGTTGAAACGCGGATTGATTCGTTTTGATCGAGTCTCTGCCTTCGCCGCGAAATGTATCGACGATTACAACGTGAAGTGTGGCGGCACAAGGTCGGTGGCAAGATCGTTATCCGGCGGTAACCTGCAAAAATTTATCATGGGCCGTGAAATCCTTTTGGCGCCGAAGTTGCTGGTGGTCGCTCAGCCCACCTGGGGCGTGGACGTGGGTGCGGCCGCGTTTATTCGTCAGCGCCTGATCGACCTGCGCAACCAGGGCACAGCTATCCTGGTGATTTCCGAGGAGCTGGAAGAACTCTTCGAGATATCGGACAGAATCGCTGTCATCGCCAAGGGCCGCCTGTCGCCGATTAAACAACTTGCCGATACCAATATCGACGAAATAGGTCTGTGGATGAGCGGTATGTGGCAGCAGGACGAAGCCAGCGCGGAGGTTAGCCATGCTTAGGCTGGAAGCGCGCGCCGAATCCTCGGCATTGATGTCTTACGCCTCGCCGCTGATCGCGGTGGTGCTGATGTTGATCGGTGGCCTGCTGCTGTTTTCAGTGCTGGGTAAAAACCCGATCGAAGGCTTTCGTATCTTTTTCATCAATCCGGTTAGCGATATATACGGCGTCGCTGAGTTGCTGCTCAAGGCAACGCCGCTGATGCTTTGCGCTACCGGCCTTGCCATAGGCTTTCGCGCCAACGTCTGGAATATAGGCGCCGAAGGACAATTGATCGCCGGCAGTATCTGCGCCAGCGCGGTAGCTCTGTATTTTCATGAACAGGAAGGCGTGCATATCCTCTTGCTGATGCTGCTCGCCGGCGGGCTCGGCGGCATGCTCTGGGCGGCGATACCGGCCTTCCTCAAGACGCGTTTCAATACCAATGAAATTCTGGTGTCGCTGATGCTTGTTTACGTCGCGCAGTTGCTGGTTTCCTGGCTGGTGTATGGACCGATGATGGATCCGATGGGATTTAACTTTCCACAATCCCGCCTGTTCGGTGATTCGGCCCTGCTGCCGATCATGATCGAGGGCACGCGTCTCAACTTTGCCTTCATGCTGGCGCTGGCGGGCTTGCTGGCGGGCTATGTATTCATGTTCCGCAGCTTTTTCGGATTCCAGATGCAGGTCGCGGGTTTTGCGCGCGATGCAGCGCGTTACGCCGG
>CAXBMV010000377.1:0-4012 GCA_963976575.1 uncultured Gammaproteobacteria bacterium
TGTAAAAATTGCGGGTTGGCCGGGCCCGGTTCGGCCAGAAGCGCCCGCTCGTAGGCCTCCCTGGCAGCGTCGTTGTCACCCTTGCGGGAGAGAATATCGCCGCGCAACTCATCGACGCGGGCACCAAAGGCTTGCGGGAAATCTGCCTGCAAGGTGGTAAGAGCCTGTTCGAATTGCTCGCGTTGCATTTGTACAGCCGCGAGCCGGGTGCGCGCCAGATAAGCCAGTGGCTCCTGACCGGCACTGCCCACTACCTGCTTCAAGGCCTGCTCAGCCTGTTCAAACTCCTCGTTTTTGAGGTAATCCCTGGCCAGCGCCAACTGCGCCAGAGTGGCATAATCGGTGGAAGAATATTCATCGATCAAGGCCTGAGCGTGGGTCTGCACATCTTCGCTCTCGCCCTTGTCCAGGGCTTCGATCATCTGGCTGAAATGGTCAGAAGCCAGTTCCGATGTGGTTAGCTGGTGCTCCTGCCAGTATCTATAACCCACCAGTCCGCTTATGCCGATGACGATGCCGGCAACAATCGAGAAGCCATTTTCTTTCAGCCATTTTTTCAGTCTTTCGACCTGTTCTTCTTCGGTTTCCATTGATACCTCTATGGATGCTTTCTAGATAAAATTTACCAGCTGGGCGGCAATTTCGGATTGCGCAATTTCCAGCTGAGGTTTGTCTTCGCGTAAATGTTTTAGCGCAATATTGCCTGATTCGATTTCGGATTCACCGAGGATCAGCACGACTCTTGCACCCGATTTATCCGCCTTGCGCATCTGGCTCTTAAAGCTGCCAGCACCGGCATGCAGGGTTAATTTCAGGCCGGGGATAGTATCGCGCAGGCCTTCGCCAATGCGGCTGGCGATCGCGGAGCTGTTGTCGCCCCGCATGGCGAGATAAACATCGCAGGGCTGTTCGCACTCTGCCCTGCCCTGATCCTGCAACATGGCTACGAGGCGCTCACAACCCATCGCAAATCCGGCGGCATGTCCGGGTTTGCCACCGAGCTGTTCGATCAGGCCATCGTAACGGCCGCCAGCGCATACGGTTCCCTGGGAGCCGAGCGTATCGGTCACCCATTCAAATACGGTATGGCTGTAGTAGTCGAGCCCTCTGACCAGTCGCTGGTTAACTTCATAAGGCAATTCTGCCTGATCGAGAATATCGGTTAATTGCGCAAAATGCTCGCGCGACTCGTTGTCGAGGCTCTCCATCATGGCGGGTGCTGCATCGATCAAATCGCGCATGTCAGGATTTTTGCTGTCGAGTATGCGCAATGGATTGCTGTGCAGTCTTCTCTGGCTGTCTTCGTCCAGCGATGCCTGCTGATCGGAAAAATACTCGACCAGCAGTTCACGGTAAACCTGTCGACACTGACTGCTGCCGAGACTATTGATTTGCAAATTGATATCGCTCAGACCCAGTTGTTTCCAGAATCGCGCGGCGAGAAAAATCAATTCTGCTTCGATGTCTGCCGAGGCCATGCCAAAGGTTTCCGCACCGAGCTGATGGAACTGGCGATAACGTCCTTTTTGCGGGCGTTCGTGGCGGAACATCGGTCCGCAATACCAGAATCGCTGTTGCTGGTCCTGTAGCAGACCGCCTTGCATTGCCGCACGAACCACGCTGGCAGTATTTTCCGGGCGCAGGCTCAGGCTGTCACCGTTACGGTCTTCGAAACTGTACATTTCCTTTTCCACTATATCGGTTACCTCTCCGATAGAGCGTTGGAACAACGCCGATTTTTCCACTATGGGGGTGCGGATCTGGCGATAGCCATAGGACTCCGCGAGCGCACGGTAACTATCCTCCAGCTGATTCCATACAGGCATATCGGCTGGCAGAATATCGTGCATTCCGCGGATGAGCTGGATTTGATCTGCCACGACTTTGTCCCTGGTTAACTGCCGATCTTGAGACGCGCAGTATTGTCGTCACGGATAATTGGGGTTAACTCTATAGCCCGCTCGTTGAGCTTGATTTCGACGCCATGCCCATTGCCGAAAAATGCGGTGAAAGGGGCTGCCCCGGTTAACTCGAACTTCTGATTGGCACGCAGCAAGTCATAAACCAGGCGAAAGCCGGAAGCGTCTTCGATGTCGGCCCAGGTATCGGCATGGACGATCAGGCGCAGTTTATCCTCGCCGGAGGCTGCCATACGCGTAATCACTGCCCCACCCTGGGCAATTTTCTCAAGTTTCAATTCGGGCTCGATTGCAGGACTGCTCGCGCTAACAGAATTACCGGCAACTTCGACTTCGGGCGACACTTTAACCGGTGTTTTTAGCGGCGCTTCAACCGGGACTGCTGCGGGCAGCTGCGCAATTTTCGGCAGCTGCACTTCGGGCGTCTCGATCACTTCGACGGCTTGCGGCGCATTTTCCGACACGGCTTCGATTTCGACCGCTGCCACAACCGTATTATCGTTGCTGGAAGGCATTACCGAATTTTTCGTATCCAGCGATATTGGATCGTCCATGACTCTCTCCTGGTTCCACCACCACACAGCGAGCAATGCGCCAAGTCCGATGATTACCAGGAAGGTAGTCCACTTGACGCGAGCGTCACTGGACGATATCTCCGGGGCCATATTACTGGTCGAATTAATCGGCGGATCTTCATCAGAATAGAAGTCGAGATACTGCTGGATCATGTCATCTTCATCCAGCGAGACTATGCGTGCATAGGCACGCAGATAACCCTTGACGAATATCGGCGCCGTGATTTCGTCGAATTCATTTTCTTCCAGAGCAACCAATATGTAGCCGCTCAGATGCATTCGATTGGCGACGTCGTCGATCGACAATCCCTGCTCGATACGGGCCGCCTGCAGGCGGTCCCCCGGGCCTATACCGCTGGGCCGGGGTTCTTTATTTTTCTGTTCCTTTATCGCAGCCATATTACTTGATCTTCAGCCAGGATTGATATTCTTCAGAACTGGGATAATCGGTCGCCAGGCGATCGGTTAACTCATCGATATTATTGGCACTATTCAATTCCAGTTCGTTGCGGATCGCAAGCCACAGGCTTTTCGCCGTTGGCCTGGCAACCAGGTGGTAACGATCCAGATAAATTTTCGCGCTTTTGTAATCTGCATCGTTAAAATTCAACTCGGAAAGCGACAGCAGGGCCGCGCCAAAATCACTCTTTGCAGCGAGCGCTTTATGCAGGTAAGCCTTGGCTGGTTCCTTGTGATTTGCCTTGATCAGGCAGATAGCTGCATTGGTATAGGCATATTCCGGCGTTTTATACAGCGGGTTATCCAGTGCCTTGAGAAAGTATTTTTCTGATTCCAGCTCGCGCCCGTTGCGACAAAGAAAGATGCCGTAATTATTTGACGACTGCGAATCATCCGGATCGAGCTTGATCGCCCGCTTGTAATGGTATTCCGCCTTATCCAGTTGCGTCAGTCGTTCCTGCAGTATCGCGTAGGCATTGTGCGCCGGTGCAGAATCCGGATTCTGGCGCAATGCTTTGGCCAGCTTCTCATTGGCCAGATCAAGATTATTCTGCTGCAGATAACCGATGCCAAGCTCGACATTGATCGCGCTGGCTTTCTCGTTCTGGCTTAATTGCGGATTCACCGCGACACAGGCCTGTAACAATCCGGCCATTAACAACAGGCAGCATAAATTTTTAATGTGCAAGAGACACCCCCGGGATATCTTTCAGACTGAGCTGGTATTTCTGACTGCGCCTGCTGCGGTCGCGAAAAGCACCAACCAGTTGTCCACAGGCTGCATCTATGTCTTCGCCGCGCGCACGCCGGGTCATAGTAACAACGCCTTTGGACGACGTGTACTCACGAAATTTATCGATATCGGCCGGCTCGGAGCATTCGTAAATCGCATGAGGATAGGGGTTAAATGGAATCAGGTTTAACTTGCAGGGAATTCCCTTGAGTAAACCGACCAATTGACGAGCATGCTCAATGCTGTCATTCACACCTTTGAGCATGACGTATTCAAAGGTGATTTTGCGACGCTTATAGCCGTCGATATAGCTGTGACAGGCAGCC
>CAXBMV010000378.1:0-4008 GCA_963976575.1 uncultured Gammaproteobacteria bacterium
GCAGGAAATTGGGCGTGGCGAGGCCAAGGAAACCCAGCAAGGATAGCCCGTAGTCACCCCAGCTATACTGATGCGTAGCCGAGTAAATCCCGATTGGGAAGGCAATCATCCAGGTAAACAGTATGGTGGCTATGGAAATCAGCACGGTAAGTACCATGCGGTCTCCAACCACTTCGGTTACCGGTAAATCGTATTCGAAGGAATAGCCGAAATCTCCCTGCAGCATACCGGTTAACCAGTGCCAGTATTGCAAGGGCATGGGTTCATCGAGACCGTATTGGGCGCGCAAAAACGCGATCTTTTGCTCATCCACCGACTCGCCCTGGCTTTGCAGTTCGGCGATATGACTTTCCAGGTAGTCTCCCGGGGGCAACTGGATGATGACGAAAACCAGCATGCTGATGATCAGCAGGGTCGGGATCATGGTGAGCAGGCGGCGGATGATATAGCCAATCATCGTCGTCTTATCTCGTCAAACCAGAATGTGTCGGGCTTGTATATACCGAAATAGGCGCCCGGGGCGATATCGTAGAAACCCTGTAGCGGTACATTGTGCAAATGCCCACTGACCACCACAGGATGAGGCACGCGGTTGACCAGGCCTATGGTGAACATTTGCTCGCGGTTGATCTCCAGCATTTGGTGCCAGATGGCGGCGCGCTGCCCCCGATTACCGGCCTCTTCCCAGGCGCTGTTCAACTCGACCAGACGACGCGCTTCGGCCAAATCCGGTTCGCTGCCACTGCGACCTGCGCTTTCATAATAGGATCCCCACTGCGGCCATTGATACTGGTATTTAGAAGTCGGCGCCAGCTCCATCGGACTGGAGTCGGCGGTGCAAATGGCACTGGCGAGGCCCGACCAGATCGACATCATCGCCTCTCCGGAAAAGATGCGGTTGCGGAAGACTTCGCGCGTGGATGGAATGGTGTACAGCTTGACCCCAGCCTGTAGCCAACTGTCGTGAAGCAGTTCCAGTACATCGCTTTGTTCGGTACTTTCGCCGGCGGTTTGCACCAGTATTTCCAGTGGCCGACCATCTTCCAGCAAGCGCACACCACGGTCGTCGCGTTGCTGCAGGCCCAGTTCATCGAGTAGTTTATTGGCCAGTTTAAGATCAAATTCTATGCCGCTGTTCTGATATTCATCGCGGTACAACGGACTTTCCCGCAGCACCGTATTATTGCTTTCGTTGACCAGACCGAAATAAACCACTTGATTGATTTCGTGGCGATTGGATGCGTGTGACAGGGCCAAACGAAAACGCCGATCCTGCAACAACCTGCGAAAGACATCGTCGTTGGTATTCAGGTTCGGGTACAGGGCCATATGCGAACCCCTGGCGGTTTGCCAGAGACGCACGTCGAAACCGTAGCGTTTCGCCGCAGACTTGAGGAAGGTGTAATTATCCATGCGCAGGTAACGGGCCTGCAGGTCGGCTTCATTGGCGCCGGTTTTTGCCGGCACCAGTTTGCTGGAGACGATATTGACCACCACTCTGTCGATATAAGGTAGCTGGCGACCTGCGCTATCGACGCGGTGATAAAATGGGTTACGCTCAAAGATGAATCGCTCCGATGGAGGATAAGTCGTATTCACCCATGGCTGCAGGCTGGGCAGGTCCGGATTGGTCGCCTTGTAGGGTCTGTCGCGGTCGAAATGTACACTCATCCAGTTACGTTTGCCGGAATCCTCTATCATTTCCTGTAACTTCTCTGCGCTCTGGTAACGCGCATGAAACTGGCGCAGATAATGCGCCGGCTTGTAAATATACAAGGGGCGGGCCCCGGCCAGCTCGGTAAGAAAATAAGGATTGGGGCGCGACCAGCTATAGCGCACCCGATAGCGATCGAGCACTTCAAATTTCGGCGCTTCGCCATTGATCATCATTGCTGGTGGCGGGCCACCCGGGGAAAGATCGGCATTATTGGCTTCGTCCTCCCAGTAATAACGGAAATCTTCGCTGGTAAATGGTTGCCCGTCTGACCATTTATGCCCGCGCCGTAAATTCAGCGTAAAAATCCGGTTATCCACCACCTCGTAGCTTTCCAGAATATCGGCCTGCAATTCGAGATCCTTGTTATAACCAACCAGGCGGGCATAGCCGTAAATGATGACCTGGCGGATATCTTTTTGCTTGCCCATCAACAAGCGCAGCTCACCACCGCCGGATTCGACCCGGGTCTGAAGCATTGGCACTTCGATGAGTTCAAGTGCATTACCGCAGAGCGGCAGGCACAGGAGGGTAAACAACAAAGCCAGGCGCTTCATGCGGCCAGATCCGAAGCCTTGCAGCCTTGTGCCACCCGCAGGAAGTGGCCTTTCTCGATTTCGCGAAACTCGGTGTCTATGCCCGGCTGTAATGTAAATGGCGCCGGCCACAGCGAGGGTTCGGAAATGGCGGCCTCGGTAAGAGCTGCGAAGTCGAGTAGTTGCGACAGGTCGGGATGCGGCACCGCAGTCAGCAAGGCACGTGTATAGGGATGCATTGGATTGGCGAACAGGGTTCTGGTATCGGCCAGCTCGACTATCTGCCCGCGGCACATCACCGCGATGCGGTCGGCGATGTAGTTCACCACCGCGAGGTTATGCGAGATAAAAATATAGGTGAGCCCCAGTTCCTGCTGCAAGTCTTTCAGCAGGTTGAGCACCTGCGCCTGTATGGAAACATCCAGCGCGGAAACCGGTTCATCGCAGATGATCAGGTCGGGTTTCAAAGCCAGTGCCCTGGCAATACCGATGCGTTGGCGCTGACCACCGGAAAAACTGTGCGGATAGCGGTTGAGAAAGCGCGGGTCCAGACCCACCAGTTGCATCAGTTCGCTGCAGTATTCGCGCTGGTAGGCGCCATCGCCAAGCTGATGCACCACCAGCGGTTCGCGCAGACTATCGAACACCGTCATACGCGGGTTAAGCGCGCTATAGGGGTCCTGAAAAATAAACTGCACCTTGCGCCGGAAGGCGAGCAAATCATTTCCCTGCAAGGCGCGTATATCGACAGCATCGCTGTCATGGAAGTACTGCATGTCACCTGAGGTCGGCGTGATAGCACGCATGATTATCTTGCTCAGCGTGGTTTTACCACAGCCGCTTTCACCGACCAGTCCGAAACACTCGCCGCGCAATACGTCGAAGGAAACATCGTCGACGGCGCGTAACAGGGTTTCTGAAGAGCCGAATAATCCACCGCCTTTGAGCGAATAGGATTTGCTGACATGCTGGATACGCAGCTGCGGGGTATTTTTTTCCACTGCCGGTTTTTCTGCGACCTGCCTGATCAGCGAACCTGCTTCGCTTTCGATTTCTCTTACCGGGACCAGTCTTTCGCCCTCGGCCAGATCGAAGCGTGGCACCGCGTGCATCAGCGCCTTGAGGTATTCGTGCCGGGGTTGCTGAAACAGGGATTGCAGAGGCCCGCTCTCCATCATCTTGCCGTGGTACATCACCACGACATTGTCGGCCATGTTGGCGACCACACCGAGATCGTGCGTAATCAGTAACAGAGCCATTTCCAGCTCTTTCTGTAACTCTTTGAATAACTTTAGGATTCTTGCCTGAATTGTGACATCCAGCGCGGTCGTGGGCTCGTCGGCAATGAGTAGCACAGGATGGCATATCATCGCCATTGCTATCATCGCGCGTTGACGTAAGCCTCCAGAAAGCTCAAACGGATACATACGGAAGGCGTTTTCGGGGTCGGCGAAACCAACCTGGGTGAGCATGGCGCGGGTCAATTGCAGACCCTCCGCGCGACTGGCATCGCGGTGCAGAAACAGGGCCTCGCTGATTTGATCGCCAATCGTGTGCACCGGCGACAGCGATGTCATGGGTTCCTGAAATACGATGGAAATACTGCCGCCGCGGATACTCTGCATGCCCTTGCTATGCGGATCGAGCGCAGCAATATCAACTATCTTGCCGCTTTGCGGGTCATCGAACAGTATCTGCCCGCTGCGGATGCGCGCGCTATTCGGCAAGATTCCCATGATTGCCTGCGAGGTAACCGAT
>CAXBMV010000379.1:0-4007 GCA_963976575.1 uncultured Gammaproteobacteria bacterium
GGATACGGTGGTGTCGCGTATTACCCCCGAGTCGATCGAACGCGGCGTGCGCGAAATTATCCGTCATGCAGAAGTTGACGCGATATTTGTTTCCTGTACATCGGTACGCCTGCTCGATGCCTGTGCCGATCTGGAAGCGCGATTGGGTATTCCGCTGACTTCGTCCAACCATGCGATGGGCTGGCATGCGCTGCGACTCGCCGGCATAGAGGACGATTTGAGTGAGTTCGGTTCGCTATATGGAATGGCGCTGGCGCAGACCTGATCAGGACTCGAACAGCCGCGACAGGGTCATGATAAATCCCACCAGCATCAGCACCGCGCCGACCACGGCGAGTCGGGCGATCGGTTCGGAATAAGCGATCCGGGCAAGCGTTGGATTTTGCAGTTTATCCTTGGCCCAGAATAACCCGATAATCGAAAGCAGTAACAGCAGACCAGCAAGCAGCATGGTCATATCAAACCGCTGCAGCGCCACCTTCGGCACTGCGTCGCTCGACAAAGCTGCCCAGTTCCTCGGCGATTGCGGATTCCATTGGCGGTGGCTCAAATTCACTGAGCACTTTTTTCCACACCAGATTGGCCCGTTGCGTGGCAGTTTTGCTGCCGTTATCTGTCCACTGGCCGAAATTGCTCCAGTCGGATACCAGGGGTTCGTAGAAGGCTGTCTGGTAACGTTCCAGGGTGTGCTCACAGCCGAAAAAGTGACTACCCGGCTCAACGCTGGCGATTGCCTCGTAAGCCAGTTCGGCGTCATCACTTTTTAGCGGTGCAAAAATCTCTGCAAAGGTTTGCAGCATTTCAATGTCGAGTATGTATTTCTCCAGCGAACCGGTGAGACCGCCTTCCAGCCATCCGGCGGAATGTATCATCATGTTGACCCCGCCGAGTACGCTGCCCCAGGCCGACATCAGGAATTCGTAGACCGCCTGCTCGTCGGGTGCATTGGAAGCGGTTGCCGCTGATCCGCGCCAGGGCAGACCTATATGCCTGGCCAGCTGACCGGCACCAAATGCCGCCTGCACGAATTCGGGTGTACCGAAGGCCGGTGACCCCGACTTCATATCGACGTTCGAGGTAAAGGAGCCGTAGACCACCGGCACGCCCGGGCGTACCAGTTGCGCCAGGGTTATTCCGGCGAGAGCCTCGGCGTGCTGCAGCAACAATGCGCCGGGCATGGTCACAGGTGCCATCGCACCGGCCAGCGTAAATGGAGTAATCACGGCAACCTGTCCGGCCCTGGCGAAGTCGATGATGCCCTGGCACATGGGTATGTCCAGCTGGCGCGGTGAGTTGGTATTGATCACCGTGTAACAGCAGGGCCTGGCTTCGAACTCGGCCTCGCTCAGGCCGCGCGCAATGCGTGTCATTGCAAAAGCATCGGCGACCTGACCGCTGCCACGGGCATAAATGAAAAATGGTTTGTGGCTTAATTCTAGCTGGGCAAGGGTGACTTGCAAATGGCGCAAATGCACCGCGATATCCTGCGACTCGACGTTGGGTGACTGCAAATGCATGACGTCGAAATGCTGGTTCAGACGGATAATATTACGCGTGTCTGCCAGCGTGGCCGGGCGCTTTCCCTGATCGAGGTCCGATATATGTGGCGCACCGCCGACCGAGACAAAGGCGATGCTGTCTCCGCCTATGCGCACATCGTTCAGACTGGTGGCACCGTGCAGAATGAATTCCGACGGCGCGCTTGCCAGCGCGGCCACAACCATGGCGCCATCGATTTTCACCATCTGCGTGGCTTCGTCGACGCTGGCACCGCCTGATTTAAAGATTTCGCGCGCTTCCGCGTTGAGTACCTTGATGCCCAGTTCTTCGACTACGCGCAGCGCAGCGCGATGTATCGCCTCGAGCCTGTCTTCGCCAAAGGCGGGTTGCCTGATCAGCGGATTTCTCAGTTGGCGGTAGTTGACCTTGCGTTGGTGCGAAGTGTCGACAACTCCGTGATGTTTACTGCGTCTGGAACGTGTGGACATCGTTTGATACTTTTCAAGCTGCGGGTCGAAACGATTGTAGGTTTAATCGCAGAAGCTGTATATGTGACTTTAGACAACAGCTAAGGGCGAGCGTATTTTGCGGCCGGGTTAAAGGCCGGGTCCTCGCCAGAGTATCGGAAACCAGTCCTCGCGCATGTTTTCGCCGTGTTGCATGCCGTGATTGCGGTAGGACGGAGAGCTTTCACCGGGGCGCTCGCAATAACGCATGTCATCACCCAGCCAGCGCGTGGAAAAAGCGCGACGCAGTTTTTGCACGGGTGCTGTGCCGGTACCGTGCAGGGTACGAAAATCGAAGACTATGGCGTCTCCGGGTTGCAGCGACCAGGCGACAATGTCGTAGTCGCTGCGATTGGCTTCGATATCGGGTACGGTCTGCATATTCGAAGTCTCGTCCTGCTGGTTGAAACTGGCGCCGTCTTCGAAGATACGTGGATAAAACAATTTGCCCCAGCGATGCGAGCCACGCGCAAAGCCTACCGCAACCTCGGCATCGGCCTGATCCAGCGAGACATAAACACTGGCGGATTTGAATCCATCAACGCAGTAATAGGGCAGGTCCTGGTGCCAGGGCGTAGCGCGCTGCGTGCCGGCGGTCTTGATGAAGGCATGATCATGAAAGAATTGTGCATGGCGGCTTTGCATCAACTGGCCCGCCATCGCCGCTGCGCTGGAACGGGTGACGAAATCGAGATATTCGGGGATTAACTGCCAGTTGCAATAGCTGTCGAAGAATCGCCCCGGATTACCCTCGGGATTACTTTCGCAGGGGAATGCGTAGGCGGCCGGTTCGTCGAGATTGCGTTGCAAACCTGCGCGTAGCGGCTCTACCCAATCAACGAATGCCTGTTTTATCAACAAAACGCCGTCGCGCTGGAAAGCCTCGATTTGAGCGGGGCTGACGTTATATGCAGCGGCTGCATCGCGCGTTATTTCAATCCCCGGATTTTGCCAGTCCACCGTGGCCTGGTTGAATTGATCGATCTGTTGCATATCTGCTCCTGGTTGCGCCCATACTAAGTCCATCGAAATAGTCTGTAAACTGCGCCGCCACAGGCTCTCCATCTAATGCTATGAATTCGCTCCGGCTTGCATTACAGTCGGTCGAAAATTCGTCAAGCCGGACTGGAAAAGCGTGTCTGAAACTACCGCGATCAAACTCGAAACCGTCAATATCCAATACCTCACCGGGGTAGTGCTGGTTTTGATGGCGGGCGTGTTCTGGTCGACCATGGGGCTGGGGATTCGCAGCATCGAAGTGGCCAATGTCTGGCAAATTCTGTTTTATCGTTCTATAGCACTGACCGTCTTCCTGTTTGTCGTGATCAGCTGGCGCTCGCGCATGCGGCCATTGCAAACCATCCGTCGTGCCGGCCTCGCCGGGGCCATAGGTGGAGTGGGCCTGGTATTCGCCTTCACCGGTGGGATATACGCCATCCAGACCACTACGGTCGCCAATGCCATGTTTCTGTTCGCCTCGGCGCCGTTTCTCGCCGCGATACTCGGCTGGATCATCCTGCGCGAAGCGGTGCGTCCCGCTACCTGGGTGGCTATGGCTATCGCCATGCTGGGGATAGCCATCATGGTAATCAACGGGGTATCGGCGGGACGTTTTATCGGCAACGCCAGCGCGATCCTGTCGGCGACCGGGTTCGCCGTGTTTACCATCGCGTTGCGCTGGGGCCGGCTTTCGGAAATGATGCCGGCGGTATTTCTCGCTGGAATTTTCGCGATTTTCACCGCCGCAATAGTTTGCAGCGTCAAGGGTTATGGTTTTGACATTCCTTTCAACGATATCGCCATAGCGCTGGCCATGGGGGTATTCCAGGTAGGCCTCGGCCTGACCATTTATACGATTGGCTCGAAGGTCGTACCAGCCGCTGAACTGGCACTGTTATCTATGACTGAAGTATTGCTTGGCCCCCTGTGGGTCTGGATTGTCCTCGGCGAAGGCGCCAGTTTCTATACGCTATTGGGTGGTGGCGTGTTGATGCTGGCGAT
>CAXBMV010000380.1:0-3998 GCA_963976575.1 uncultured Gammaproteobacteria bacterium
CAAGCCAATCATCGGCGTCAGGCAGGAGCGTCCGATTTCCACCGGCACGTGGTTAGCCACCAGGCGGTCGAGGTAGTCGGCGGCACCCTCGCCCTGGATGCGATACTTGGCGAAGTTGGAGACATCGATGATGCCCACCGATTCGCGCAAGGCTCGGCATTCACCGGCCACCGCGGCAAAACAGTTCTGCCTTTCGAAGCCGAAAGTCTCCACCGCTTCCATGCCCTCGGGCGCATACCACAGCGGATGCTCGTAACCGTAACTGAGGCCGAACACCGCGCCCATTTTCTTTTGCGTCTCGTAAACCGGCCGGGTCTTTATCGGCCGACCAGCCGCGCGCTCTTCGTAGGGGAAATGGATCTTGAAACGATGCGCGTATTGATCCAGCGTGCGCGCCTTGGTGAAAGCCTTGTTCGCCCAGCTGCCGTAGCGCGCCAGGTCCCAGGGGAACATATCCATCTTCGGCTCGCCCTCGACTATCCATTGCGCCAGGGTCACACCGAGACCGCCGGACTGGGAAAAGCCGGGGATGATGCCGCAGCAGCAAAAGTAATTTTTCAATTCGGGCACCGGCCCGAGCAACGCGGAACTATCCGGTGCCCAGATCATCGGCCCGTTGATGACGCGCTTCACCCCGGCCTCGGCCAGCGCCGGAACGCGCTCGAAGGCGCGCAGCAGGTTGTCTTCGATGCGGCCGAGATCCTCGTCCAGCAATTCGTGGCCGAAGTCCATAGGTGTGCCCTGCTCGGCCCAGTAGCGCCCGTCTTTTTCGTAGGCACCGACCAGCAGGCCCTGGCCTTCCTGGCGCAGGTAGTATTCACCGTCGCGGTCGGCGATGGACGGCAGGCGCCGGTCCAGCGCTTCGATTTCGGCAATCGTCTCGGTGACAAAATACTGGTGCTCCAGCGGCATCAGCGGCAGCTCGATGCCAGCCATCGCGGCGACCTCGCGTGCCCACAGGCCGGCGGCATTGACCACCACATCCGCGTGGATAGAGCCTTTTTCGGTATCCACGTCCCAGCTGCCGTCGCTGCGCTGACGCGTGGCTATGACCGGGGTAAAGCGATGGATTTCGGCGCCGCGCTGACGCGCACCCTTGGCATAGGCATGGGTAACCCCGGAAGGATCGACATTGCCACCATCGGGCTCGTACATGATGCAGCGCACGCCGTCGAAGTCGGCCAGCGGGTGCAGGCGCTCGGCCTCGTCGCGATTCAATTCATGAAAATCCACCTTGAAGTAGCGCGCCTTGGCGGCCTGCATACGCAGCTGATGTTCGCGATCCCTGGTCTGCGCGAGGTAGAGCGAGCCCGGCTGGAATATGCCACAGCCCTGCCCGGTTTCGCGTTCCAGTTCTTCGTATAGCTGCATGGTGTAGTACTGCAGCTTGGAAATATTATTGTGATCGTGCAAACCGTGGATGCCGGCCGCGGCGTGCCAGGTCGAGCCGGAGGTGAGTTCGTTGCGTTCCAGCAGCACCACGTCGGTCCAGCCGAGTTTGGTGAGATGGTAAAGAATGGAGCAACCTATCAGGCCACCGCCGATGACTACTGCCTGTGCTTCTGTTTTCATTTGCTACATCTCCTGACATTGTTAGCCAGCAATTGATCGATGATAAGCGGGGCCACCACCAACGGATAGGACTGGAAGCCGTTGATACTGCCACGAAAACTTTTTTCTCCCCCGGCATTGGCTGGCAGAGGGATATTCATGCCCAGACCGAGGCCATAGAGACCGGGTATGGGCTTTTTATCGACACTCAATTCGCCCTGTGGGCCAGGCTCGCCAATTTCAAGCAGCTCGCCATTTCTTTCGATCGGCGGCAGATTCGGCCTGAAACCGGTGGCCTGCAGAATCAGCCCGGCGGCATCGAGCAAGTCCTTGCGATCACTCACCTCGTTTATACTCACCAGCCCGACTCTTTTTTCTTCGCCATCGCGTATGCGCAGGTAAAGCATTTTCGCATCCTTGCGCAAGCCGCCATTGTGGAACACATTGCCGTTCACAGGGCACAGATCCTGCTGTGCATCATATTCAATATTATGCTGTTCGGCGAATGCCGGTGTACAACGCAATTTAATTTTTTCGTGGCGTTGCAGCATGATGATCTCGCGGCCACTGGCAAAGTCGGCGAACAAAGGGTCGTGCAACAATCGCCAGGCACAGGAAAAGGCGCTATGCGAGGCGCCGATAATGATGATCGGGGAATTCTCTTCGGCCAGACCTTCGAGATTGTCGCGTAAAATGAAATCAGCCGAGGTTTCACAATGCGCAGCAAGGCCCGACAAGGCTGGCAGCAGTGTTTCTCGCCCACCGCAACAAAACAGCATGGTTTCGCTGCGCGCCAGCAATGAATTGTCTGGCCGGTAGCTTTCGAAGCCTTCTGCAGTAATTACTACCCGGCTCACTGGCTCCTCACAGCGAAGGCGCGGGCCCAGATGTTCGAGCATGGCCGTAGCCAGCGGCTGTACCATCAAACGTTCGATGGTCGGCAACGGTATCAGGCTGGCCCGGGTTTCCGACAAACCGAGATAAGCGTCTCTGATAGCAGTGAATGGGTTGCCATCGAGTATCCCCTTGACCACGTCATGCGCGTCGGTATTGGCATTGACGCGATACCTGCCCATCCTGCCACCGGGTCGTGGCGAGGCTTCAAATATCAACAATGAGTCGAGCAGTGCCCGCGCCGAAGCCGACTGCTCGCTATCACCCTGCGCGATACGATTACACAAGGCGAGGATGAAACCCATCCCGGCCGGGCCTGCGCCTATGACCTGGCAGGCCAGCGCGTCAGTCATGGTGTGGCATGGCTGAAAACGACGGTGTCATTTTGCAGCAAACGTCAGTACCGGTTCATCGCGATCAGGCGGCGCTGGAACTCGCATCGGCATGGGCCGTCAGAATGGCATCTAATTCGCGCAGGAAGCAGAGCACCTCTTCGGCAGTATTGTAATGCGCCATGGATACACGGATGCAGGTTTCCCGGCCCAGCGGAGTGAGGATATTGCCGGAGAAATAATCCGCCTTGCGTACATGGGTGCGGATGCCTTTGGCGTTCAGTTCGGCGACCACTTCGGCGCAGGGCTTGCCTTCGACGATGATCGAAACCATGCCCTCGCGCGCGGGGTTGTCGTGGCCACCGATGAGGAAGACTTCTGCGCTCATGTCACGCAGGCCACGCTGTGAACCCTCGCCGTTGATCATCAATTCCACCAGGCCTTTCTCGTGTTCGCTGATGGCCTTGCCGGCCGCCAGCAGACGCGCCCGTCTGTCTGCGGAGTCGGTGAATTGCGCACCCAGCCAGTCGAGATACTCGACTACCTTGCTGGTGCAGGCGAAGGCCGAAGTGTCGCGCGTACCCATTTCCCAGAAATCATCCGGGGTACCATCGAGGTGGTCGTGCGGCAGTTTGGCCAGGCGCGGTGAAACCCAGGCGAAACCATAATTGTGACGCGAGAAAACCTTGTAGGCGGAAACCGCGTAGCCGTCGATATCGTAGTCATCGACACTGAGGCCGCCATGCGCAGCGTGCTGTATGCCATCGAGGATAATAATGCACTCGGGCGATACCGCGCGGATTGTCTTTACTACAGCAACCACATCAACCGACATGCCGGTTACCGGGCTGGTATGGATAATCGTCGCCACACGCGTGTCGGCATCGACCACGGCGGCATAATCGGCGGCAGTTACGGTAGCGCTGGCATCGTCATGCTGCACCGCGCGATATTCCTTACCAGCGAATTTTGACCAACGCTTCGGTTCCGCTTTCACCGACGAATACCGGACCCGCGGCGACGCCGAGTAAACAGCGCATATTGTCGCGTGCCTCGGCGATGATGCGTACCAGTTCATGCGAGGCCGGGTTATCCCTGCCCTGGTTGTCGGGCAGGCCCGCCAACTGGGTGTTTACTTCGACCACCGATTTCAATGTAAGCGCGCCACCGGCATTTTCGAAGAAGATGCGTGGACCCTGGTAGGGGCAGGTATCGACGTGC
>CAXBMV010000381.1:0-3996 GCA_963976575.1 uncultured Gammaproteobacteria bacterium
GCAGTCGTTACCAGAGTGACACTTCGATATTGTCGAGCAGGCGCGTGCTGCCAAGCACGGCGGTGACGAGGATGACGAGTCTGCGATTTTCGGCAGTCGCCGGCAACAGCGTTTCGGCGTCGCAGATATTGAAATAGTCGATACTGAAGCCAGCAGCGTCGAGCTTGGCTATGGCCTGCTGCTCGATCAGCCTGAAGTCCCGTTCACCCTCGTTGATGCGTTGCGCCGCCTGGCGTAATTGCTGGTAAATCTGCCCCGCCTGTTGCTTCTGCGCTGCGTCCAGATACTGGTTGCGCGAACTGGTGGCAAGACCGTTACTTTCACGCGTGGTTTCCTGGCCGATGATTTGTACGTCGAGGTTGAAGTCTTCGACCATCTTGCTGATCACGCGGTATTGTTGGTAATCCTTCTTGCCGAAGACCGAGACATCCGGTTTCACGATGTTGAATAGCTTCAATACCACCGTGGCGACGCCGGCAAAATGACCGGGTCGGTGCGCGCCCTCGTAGTGCTCGGTTAAATCAGTGACCTGCACCTGGCTGATTTTGCCCAATCCCTGCGGGTAGAGATCCGCGGCGGTGGGCAGGTAGAGCAGGTCGCAGCCGATCGCTTCGAGCTGCGCGATATCGCGATCCAGCGTGCGCGGGTAATGGTTGAAATCCTCGTTGGGACCGAATTGCATCGGGTTGACGAAGATGCTGCAGATACTGTGGTCGCAGAGCGACTGGCCTTTTTCGATCAGTGACATGTGCCCGGCGTGGAGGTTGCCCATGGTGGGTATGAAGGCGATCGACAGCGCGTGGTCGCGCCAGTGTTGTACGTACTGGCGTAACTCGGTGATGCTGGTGGCCTGTTCCATCGCGCGCGCCTAGCTGAAAATGTGCGTCTTGTCGGGGAAGTCGCCGTTTTTTACTTCGCTGACGTAGCGGCTGATCGCGTCCTGTATGCTGGATTGTCCTTGCATGAAATTCTTGGAAAACTTTGGCTTCTTGCCGGCGGTGACATTGAGTACGTCCTGCAGCACCAGGATCTGCCCGTCGACATCGGGTCCTGCACCTATGCCGATCACCGGTATGGTCAGCGCCGCGGTAATTTCTGCGGCCAGGCTTGCCGGCACGCATTCCAGCAACAGGATATCGGTGCCCGCCGATTCCAGGTCCTTCGCCGTGGCGAGCATTTCTGCGGCCGCCGATTTGGCCTTGCCCTGCACGCGGTAGCCGCCCATCTTGTGCACCATCTGCGGTTGCAGTCCGAGGTGCGAGCAACTGGCGATGCCGAAGCTGGCCAGCGTCTCCACGGTTTTCAACTGGGTTTGTCCACCCTCGAGCTTGACCACCTGCGCCTGGGTTTGTTTCAGCAGTTCGCTGGCATTGTCGATCGCCTGCTGTGGAGAATTGAGCGAGCCGAAAGGCATGTCCAGCATCAGCATCGCGTTTTTCAGACCTGCCGCGACCGCCTTGCCGTGGTAGGCGATGTCGTCGAGCGTTACCGGGATAGTGGTTTCATGCCCCTGTATGACCATGCCCAGCGAATCACCAACCAGCACCACCTCGACACCGCATTCTTCCAGCAAATGGGCAAAGCTGTAGTCATAAGCAGTCATGCAGGCGAACTTCTCGCCTTCCTGCTTGAGTTTGCGCAGCTGCGGGATAGTGACCTTGTCGTCTAGTGGTTTGGGGATATACATGGTAATTACGGCTTAGTAGGCAAATGATGACTGATTGAAATAATGGCGTCCAGAATGGATGTTGTTTATTTTTTCCAGCATCGCCTGGTAATCGTCGCCATTATTGATTAAATCCACCGACTCGGCATTCACCGTGAGCAAGGCAGATTCGTCGTAGTCGAAGAAAAAGCGCGTATAGAGTTCGGACAGGCGGTTCAGATAATGATGCGCTCGCGCAGGGTGCTCACTGGTGCCTGTAGATAAATGACCAGGTCGGGCTTTGGTGCTTCGAAGGTAAGGTGCTGGAATATTTGCTGGTAGAGCGCCATTTCGTCCTTATCCAGGGTCAGCTCGGCGAAGAGTTTATCCTTGTCGACCATGAAGTCGGCGATATGCGAACCCTGGAACATGTCGCCCTGGCGAAAATCCTGCACCTGCTGGGCGCGTTGCAGCAAAAAGTGTAACTGCGTGGACAGCGCATACTGGCGTGGATTCTGGTAAAAGTTGGCGAGAAAGGGGTTATCCTCGGCTTTTTCGAGCAACAGGTCACTGTCGAATTCCTCGGCCAGTTTCTTCGCCAGGCTGGTCTTGCCGACACCTATCGGCCCTTCGACGACGATGTAACGGAAGTGGTTAGCCATTGGCCCGCGTCGGTACCAGTTTCGACATTTCCAGTTTCGGTGAGCGTGCCAGCAGGTAGCTCAGACTACCCAGGCCGGCAATGTAAAAATCGCCGTCTATTTCCAGCATGGGCTCCAGCACGAAGCGCCGCTGGGCAAGTTCCGGGTGCGGTATGGTCAGGTGGCTATCCTTGATGACGCGGTTGCCGAACAGGATGATATCCAGGTCGAGGGTACGCGGCCCCCAGTGCTGGGCTGGGTCGCGCTGGCGGTAATAGGCCTGCTCTATGGCCTGCAGTTCCAGCAACAGCGGCAGCGGTTCGAGGCTGGTCTCCAGTCTCGCTGCGGCGTTGATATAGTCATCCTGCGGGACATCGCCTACTGGTTTGGAACGGTATAGGGAGGAGCGGCCGCTCAGCCGGGTCTGCTTGATTTTGTCCAGCCGTAACAGGGCTTCTTCGACGATGGTAATGGAATCGCCGATATTGCCACCCAGGCCGATGAAGACCTGCTCAGTTGGCACTGCGACGCCGCCGTCTCGGTCGACCGCTGGCAGGCTTGTCGGCAACTACCGGATTAGTCTTTTGATACTCGGTCCACCATTCGCATAACTGGTGCGGACTAAGCCCGACGCGAGCCTGAATGCACATGAAGTCATAGGCCGCACGGAACACCGGGTGCGCCAGCATGCGCTGCGGATGGCCGCCCTGGGTGCGCTGAAACTTCGGCTGCATGGTCCACATATCACGCGACATCTGGCTAAAGCGGCGCGGAATTGAAATATGCCGTACCTGCCGTTTCATCACGGTTTCACCGCATTGCATCAGCGCCGGCACCATTTTCATTTTTTCCGATTGCATGCGCTGCGCCTGCTGGAAAACCACCGGCCAGAGCAAAACGGCGAAGATAAACGCGGGCGAAACCGGTTGCTCGCTGTTCACCCGGGTATCGGTATTGATCAGCGCCTGGTCGATAAAGTCCAGCATCACTTCGGAAGGTTCCTGTTGTATCCATTCGTCCAGTTCGGGTACCAGGTATTTCAACAGGTTGTACTCGCGCAGCAGCGTGAATACGCGCACCGCCCGACCCGAATGGAACATCTTGATGACTTCGTCGAACATGCGCGCCGGCGGGATGACCGCGAGCAGATGGCCGCATTGCCTGATCGCCTCGGCGGCTTTTTCCTCGATGCTGAAATCCAGTTTGGCGGCGAAACGCACCGCGCGCAGCATGCGCACCGGGTCTTCCTGGTAGCGCGTCTCCGGATCGCCGATCAGGCGCAGTTGCCTGGCACCTATGTCGGCCATGCCGTTGGCATAGTCGAGCACCGAGTAGTCATCGATATCGTAGTAGAGTGCGTTCGCGGTAAAGTCGCGACGAATCGCGTCCTCCTCGATAGCGCCGAAGGTATTGTCGCGCAGTATGCGCCCCTCGAGGTCGAGTTCGGTCTTGGCGGAGTCTTCATCGTGTCCGCGAAATGTCGCCACTTCGATGATTTCCCGGCCGAAACGGATGTGCACGAGGCGGAAGCGTCGTCCGATGATGCGACTGTTTTTGAATAGCGCGCGCACCTCTTCCGGCGTCGCATCGGTGGCTATGTCAAAATCCTTGGGTTTTAAATCGAGCAGCAGATCACGTACACCCCCGCCAACCAGACAGGCTCGAAAGCCCGACTTGGAGAGTCGATACAAAACCTTAAGCGCGGCTTCG
>CAXBMV010000382.1:0-3988 GCA_963976575.1 uncultured Gammaproteobacteria bacterium
CGGCCTTTGCCTACCTGATGAAACCCATGCTGGATGAAGGATTCATCGATCGCGATCCATTTATGATCACCTTTGTACCGCTAGCCATCATCGGCATATTCGCTATCCGCATGGTGGCAGTTTTCATGCGTAGCTACTGCATGGATTATATAGGTCGCAGCGTGATCAATTCATTGCGCAAGATGATGTTCGAAAAGCTGCTGACCATGACCAGCGACGAGTACGATCAATCCTCCAGCGCATCCATAGTCACGCGTTTCTCCTATGACGTCGAACAGGTAGCCAATTCGGTGTCATCTTCGCTGACCATATTCATCCAGGACAGTTTGCGCATTATCGTCCTGCTGGGCTATATGTTCTGGCTGAACTGGCAATTGACGCTTATTTTCCTTACCGCCGGCCCCGCAGTTTTTATTATCGTGGTGAAGATATCCGGACGTCTGCGCAATATCAGCAAGAATATCCAGACGTCGATGGGCAACGTCAGCCAGATTGCCCAGGAAGTCATAGACTCATACCGGGTAGTGAAGATTTTTGGCGGCGACGCATTTGAGCGCAAAAAATTTCAGGACACCAACGATACCAACCTGCGTTTGCATCTGAAGCTGTCTGTCGCGCAGTCTGTCAGCGTGCCCCTGATTCAGTTGATCGTCGCCTGCGCCTTTGCCGCTATAGTCGCTTTTGCTACCTCGGATTCGATGCGTGGCATCATCTCCACCGGTGACTTTGTTTCATTCATATTCGCGATGACCATGTTGCTTGCGCCGATGCGGGTATTGTCGTCCATCAATGCCAATATTCAGAAAGGCATCGCGGCCGGTGAAAGCGTATTCGAATTCAATGCCCGCGACAGCGAGCACAATCAGGGCCAGCTGCCGCTGAAGCGCGCTCAGGGGCGGCTCAGTTTTGACAATGTGGTGTTGCGTTATCGGCGTAGCGAGCAACACGTGCTCGACAAGATCAGCTTTAGCGTAGAGCCCAATCAAACCGTGGCCATAGTCGGTCGCTCCGGTAGCGGTAAATCCAGCCTGGTGAACCTGATTCCCCGTCTCTATGAATATGATAGCGGTGAAGTGCGCCTCGATGGGGAATTGTTAAGCGACTATCAGCTGGCTGATTTACGCCGCCAGATTGCCTACGTCGGACAGGATGTGCGTCTGTTCAACGATAGCATTCGCAACAATATTGCCTATGGCATAGCGGATGAAGTCGATGAGGAGCAGATACTCGACGCTGCGCGCCAGGCGCATGCCTGGGAATTTATCAAGGACATGCCCGATCAACTCGATACCGAGGTGGGTGAAAAAGGCGTGTTGCTCTCGGGGGGGCAACGCCAGCGTATCGCCATTGCGCGCGCGCTGCTGAAAGACGCACCGATACTGATACTGGACGAGGCAACCTCGGCGCTGGATACTGAATCCGAGCGCATCATCCAGCACGCCATTGAAAACCTGATGCATAACCGCACCACGCTGGTGATTGCGCATCGCCTGTCCACCGTTGAACACGCCGATAAAATTGTGGTCATGGACGAGGGCAGGGTCATTGAGCAGGGTAACCACCAGGCCTTGCTCAGCAATAACGGCATGTACGCGAGACTGCATTCGATGCAATTCCGTGATATTCCCGACGGCGATCAACTGGGTCGACCCAGGGCCGCGGTGGTTCGTCGCACGGTATTGAATAAGAGCCAGATCAATAACTGGATTAATCTGTCGACGCAGCACAGACAGGGTTGGTGGTTATGGTCGATGAACCCGATGTCAATTTCATTGATGCCGCTAAGCCTGCTGTTTTATCTGTTGGTGAAGCTGCGCCGTTTTGGTTATCGAATCAGGCTGCTCAGGTCGAGCCGTTTAGCGGTAACCACGCTGGTGGTGGGCAATATAACCCTGGGTGGCAATGGCAAGACACCTATAGTTATCGCCCTGTACCAGTTGCTCAGCAAGCAGGGTTACAAGCCGGCAATTATCACGCGCGGATACAAGAGTGGCCAGGAACACCGCGTACAAATACTCAGAGGAGGGCAAACGCTCCCGGGTGTTGGTGACGAGGCCAATATGATGTCCGAAATTTGTGCCTGCCCTATTGGCGTTGGAGGTGACCGGGTTGCCTCTGCCAGGCAGATTTTAAAAGAATTTCCGGAAGTGGATATCATCCTCAGTGACGACGGTCTGCAGCACTATGCTCTGCAGCGTGATATCGAAGTCGCGGTGTGTCGCTTTCTCGCCCTGGGTAATGGTCTGATGATACCCGCCGGTCCATTGCGCGAACCGCGTTCACGCCTGCAACAGGTCGATGTTTGCATCAATCGCGACAGCGACGAAGTAATGGAAACCCTCGGTGAGCCATGGCAATTGATCGATCCAACGGTTAGCAAGAGCATAGCGGATTTCCAGGGGCAGCAGGTACATGCGCTTGCCGGCATAGGCTTTCCGGAAATATTTTTTGCCAGCCTGCGGCAGATGGAAATCGACGTTATCGAACACGAATTTCCCGATCACCATGAATTCAGTGCCGAGGACATTAATCTGAAGCCCGCGCTGCCCATCCTGGTAACGCACAAAGACGCGGTGAAATTAAAAGGCATCGCCAGCGAAAACATATGGGTGGTTCCGCTGCAGATTGAGTTAAGCGATCAATTGAGCCAACAGATACTAGGCCTCGTGGAGGAAAGACATCGTGGATAAGCACTTGCTCGACATACTGGTGGACCCGGTCACCAAGGGCCCCCTGATTTATCATAAGAAAAAACAGGAACTGATTTCGCGCAGCTCACGTCTGGCTTACCCGATTCGTGATGGTATTCCGGTGATGCTACCCGAAGAGGCGCGCGAACTCAGCCTCGAAGAGGTAGAGGCTCTACCCTAGCCGCATGACTGATTTTCGCATAGTTATCCCGGCGCGGTTCGCGTCGCAGCGCCTGCCTGGCAAGCCCCTACGCGAGATTCACGGCAAGCCGATGATCGAGTGGGTCTACCGGGCAGGGCTTCTGGCCAATGCCAGCGAAGTCATTGTCGCCACCGACGATCAACGCATTTACGATCGGGTTGAAGCCTTTGGCGGGCGTGCCTGCATGACATCCAGCGAGCATCGCAGCGGCACCGATCGTATTCTTGAAGTCGCGCGGGAGTCGGGCTGGGACGATCAGGACATCGTCGTTAATCTGCAGGGTGACGAACCGCTGATGCCCGCTGCCAACCTGGTCCAGGTAGCCGGGAATCTGCTTGCCAGCGATTGTGACATGGCAACCCTGCACAAGGAAATCGATCTTGAACACGCCCGTGATCCCAACCTGGTGAAGCTGGTGCACGACCAGCGCGGTCGTGCGCTGTATTTCAGCCGCTCGCTCATCCCCTACGACCGCAACGCCACGCTGACCCGCTACTGCGGTCACATCGGGCTGTATGCCTACCGCGTCGGCTTTATCGAAACCTTCAGCCAACTCCCACCAGCCGAGCTTGAGCTCGCCGAGTCGCTGGAGCAGTTGCGCGCGCTATGCAATGGCTACAGTATTCATACCGACATCGCTCGTGAGTTACCCGGGCCGGGAATCGACACCGAGGCTGACTTGCGGCAGGTGGAAGAAATGATGAAAGCGAAAATTCGATGAAATACCAGTGGAAAATGGTCAAGCACCTGACCTTGTTCGAAAAGTACTTCAAGCTGGATGAATACAGCCTCAGCCACGAATTGTTTGCCGGCGGTGAGAGCCCGGTGTTTACGCGCGAAGTGTTCGAGCGCGGTTCGGTGGTCGCGGTATTACCCTATGACCCTGTCAGGCGCAAAGTGGTTTTGATCGAGCAATTTCGCGTCGGTGCCATCGCTGACGCGGGCGGTCCGTGGTTAATCGAATCGGTGGCAGGCGTGATCGAGCCAGGAGAATCCACGCAGGAAGTCGCGGTACGCGAGGCTGAGGAAGAGGCGGGCTGCCGGATTAGTCACCTCGAGCTGATCAGCAATTACTACGTGAGCCCCGGCGCTGTCA
>CAXBMV010000383.1:0-3983 GCA_963976575.1 uncultured Gammaproteobacteria bacterium
CGTGCTCGCCAAAATTAATCCGCTTAAGAGGAATCCAGATTTCATATATATCTCCTTTGAAATGTTATTGCTTTACAGCCCCAGCATGCGTCGCAGGGTCTGATCACGATGAATAAAATGGTGCTTCAGTGCGGCCGCGGCGTGCAGCAGCACCATGAATATCAGGGCATAGCTGAAATATTTATGCAGCAGGCCGGCAGTTTCGGCCTGCCCCGGTATCGAGGTGATGCTTGCCGGTATCGAAAACAATCCGAATACGCTGATTGCCGAGCCATTCGCTGTCGGCACCAGATAGCCGCTAAAGAATATCAAGGCCAGCAAAACAAAAAACAGACGGTGTACCAGTTTTGCCAGTTTTTGTTGCAAGCGTGAATTTTCTGCCAGCGAGCGCGGTGACGGATTGCTCAGATGCCAGTAAAGCCAGAAAACAAACAACATCGCCTGCAGCATGCCGATACTTTTGTGGAAATAAGGCAGGCTATTGTAGAGACGGTCGTAGTAACTCAGATCAACCATATAAAAGCCGATCAGAAACATGCCCAGCACCAGCAATACCATTGACCAATGCAAGGTAATCGCCATCCAGCCGTAACTTTCGTTCGAGTTACGCATTTCCGATAAGTCCCAGGGATATAGTGGCAAGAACAGTATTCTGACTCCCGTAGCTACAGGGAGTTCAGATCAACTGCCACCCTGCTCCAGGTAATGAATGCTGACCCGGCGCTGTTCGTCGCGGCTGAACCAGGCGTGGTGAACGCCTGCAGAACCCTGCTCAAAAAACAATTCGAGGCTGTGCTTGATCACCGGAAATGCCAGCTCTTCCCAGGGAATCTGATCCTGTCTGAAGAGTCCGACTTCCAGGCTTTCTACGCCGGCAGAGACATCGTCGCTGAGCAACTCACCCTGGAACATCAAGTGCACCTGGGAGATATAGGGCATGCTGAAAACACCAAACAGGCGCAAGGGCCCTGCCTTGGCATTGGCTTCTTCCATGGATTCACGCGCCGCAGCCTCGGCCACGGTTTCATTGTTTTCCATGAAACCAGCCGGAAGCGTCCACAAGCCATAGCGAGGCTCGATGGCACGCTTGCACAATAGCACCCGGTCACCACTGGTGAGTATCGCGCCGCAGACATTGTTAGGATTCTGGTAATGCACTGTTTCGCAGGATTCGCAAACATAACGTTCACGGTTGTCATCCTGCGGGATCTTCAATACCACCGGCGTGCCACATTGGCTACAGAATTTCATTTCGTGGCTTGCCTTTCCGCTGCCAGTAGTAACGCCTTTACCGAATCCATGCCCAGTTCGAGATTGCGATGTATCTCATCCATGCTCAAGGTTTGCGCGGAAATACCAGCCCCCCAGTTCACCACCAGCGCCAGCGACAGATATTCGATATCCAGTTCGCGCGCCAGCGCCGCTTCGGGCATGCCCGTCATACCCACCATGTGGCAGCCATCGTTCTTCATGCGCCTGATCTCGGCCGCAGTTTCCAGCCTCGGACCATTGCTGCAGGCATAGGTACCGGTGGCGACCAGCGCCTGCCCGATTTCCAGGGCGGCCTGCATGATCAGGCTGCGCAGCGAGGCGCTATAAGGCCAGGTAAAATCTATATGCTCCAGGCGCCCGTCCTCGCCATCGAAGAAGCTGCCTTCACGGGCGCTGCTGTAATCTATGATCTGGTCGGGCAGGGCAAGCGTCAGCGGCGCCATGTTCTCGCCGATGCCACCTACCGCATTCACCGCCATGATGCGATCGACACCGAGATGTTTCAGCGCCCACAGGTTGGCGCGATAATTAATGCGATGCGGGGGAATACTGTGCTCTGCGCCGTGCCTGGGCAGAAAAACCAGCTCGCTGCCCTGCCAGCTGCCCAGCTGTATATTCGCCGAGGTCGCTCCATACGGGGTTTCCACGGGCAACTGTTTTTGTACCTGGAAATCCTCTCCCAGTGAATACAACCCACTACCGCCAATAATGGCCAGACAAGATTCCACTAGAGCACCTTTTCGGGAATGGTGAAAATTTCCGAGAGATTGCGGAAATGCCCGTTCAAATCCATACCCACGCCGTAGACGTAGCAGTCGCCGCATTCCATCCCGACATGATCGGGCTGTATGTCGGCCTTTTTGCGTGTATGGGTTTTACGAATCAGGAATACGCTGGTGATGCTGCGTGCGCCGTGTTTCTCGCAATAGGAGGTCACTTCTTCGAGGGTATAGCCCTGATCAAAAATGTCGTCGACAATTATGACGTTTCTATCCTTCAATTCATTTTGCGGATAAGCCTTCCACAGCACGTCCTTGCCCAGCGTCGCCAGACGGTAGCGGGTGGCGTGTACGTAATCCAGTGTCAACGGGAAATTCCAGTGACGCAGCAACTGCCCGGTCAGGTAAAGCCCGCCATTCATCACGCAGAGCACCAGTGGAAAATCTTGCTCCACCTGTTGCGCCACCTGCTTTGCCAGTTCGGCGATAGCCTTGTCTACCGACTGCTCGTCGAACAGCAGCTCGGCTTCCTCGTGTACCTGTTGTGCCCTGTCTGGTTTCATCTTATTGGTTCTTCAGGGTTAGCGGCGTGGCGACATGCAGCGTAGATGTCGGGAATGCGATCTCGGCATTATTGGCCTCGATAATTTCGGATATTTTCAGCAGTATTTCCTGTTTAACTTCGTGAAATTTTACCCACTGGGTAGTTTTCGTAAAGCAGTAGACGAAAAAATCGACCGAGCTGTCGGAGAATTGCTTGAAATTCACCATCAGGGTTTGCTTGGTTTCGATTTCCTCATGTGCCCTCAGCATAGCGCTCACTTCGGCAACCACCTTGTCCATGGTATCGATGTCGGCATAACGCAGACCGATGGTTTCGTGTATGCGCCGGTTGTTCATGCGCGAAGGATTCTCCACCACGATGGTAGTGAAAATAGAATTGGGTACGTAGATGGGACGTGATTCGAAATTGCGAATCACCGACACGCGCCAGCCGATTTTTTCTACGGTGCCCTCGATTTCGCGATCCGGGGAGCGAATCCAGTCGCCGATGACGAAGGGCCTGTCGAGGTAAACCACCAGGCCGCCAAAGAAGTTGGCGAGCAAGTCTTTGGCGGCGAAGCCCACGGCGATACCGCCGACACCACCCATGGCGAGCACACCGGAAACGCTGAAGCCCAGCGTTTGCAGCATGACCAGGGCTGCGGTAATCAACACCGCCAGACGTATCAGCTTGCTGATCGCCTGCGCGGTAGTGCGGTCTACCTTGTCGGTAGTCACGCTGAATTCATTTTCCGCGCCGCGCACAAAACCGAGCACAAACCAGGTCAGGCAAACCAGTACACCAACATCGCGAATTATCTGGGCGTAGGAAAATAGCGGGTTACCGGTTTCCACGAAGATCAGGTCCAGCGCAATTTTCAGGCCCAGCAGCCAGGCCAGCCAGGTGAGCGGGCGGGACATCGCGGTGATCAGTATTTCATCCCAGTTGGTACTGGTTTTTTTCAGGCGTCGCAAAGCCCTGGCGAGGATTTTTTTGCTAAAGTAGCTGGCAAATGCGGTAAGCAGCACGACGATAAACACATGCACTACCCATACCCACTCGGCTTCCAGGCCCGGAAGCCATGATTGTAAATCAAACATTATTCGAATAAGTCCCCACTGTCGGACAGCCCTTGCTGGCGCTTGAATTGTTGCAATTGTTTTACCGCCTGTTGCCACTGCTGCGTGTTGTACAGGTCAGATGAACCTGCTGCGGGTCTGGCATGCAACCGTATCATGCGCAGCTGCGAGGTCGGGTTAGCATAACCTTTTAATGACGCCAGCACTTCATCCGCTCCGGCAGGATTATTGCAAACCAGCAATATATCGCAACCCGCCGCCAGAGCCTGACGCGCGCGCTCGGCATAACCACCCACCGATTCGGCACCACTCATACTCAAATCATCGCTGAATACGATACCGTCAAACTGCAGCTGCCCGCGTAATACG
>CAXBMV010000384.1:0-3976 GCA_963976575.1 uncultured Gammaproteobacteria bacterium
GGAATACCGCACTCGGTAGCCGCCTTGATAAAATGTTCCGCTATCGGACGGCGTAGGCGCAGGTCAGAAACTTTTTGCGGGCCGCCGACACCGTGGTAGTAGTCGGCGCCACGCTGGTTATCTTCCGATTTTTTGAAATAAGGCAATACATCTTCATAGGCCCAGCCACTATTGCCCAGCTCAGCCCAGCGATCATAATCACGCGCCTGACCGCGCACATAGAGCAAACCATTGAGCGAACTCGAGCCACCGAGCACCTTGCCCCGGGGCCATTGCAGGCGCCGCCCGTTAATGCCGGGGTCAGGCTCTGTCATGTAGCACCAGTCATAAGCAGGGTTGTGCATGGTCTTGAAATAACCCACCGGAATGTGAATCCAGGGATTCAGGTCACGCCCCCCGGCTTCGAGCAAAAGCACCCGATTCGAGGGATTCTCAGAGAGTCGATTGGCGAGCACGCAACCAGCCGAACCCGCGCCCACAATGATGTAATCGTAATTATTCATTCGCCCTCTCCGACAGGATAAGGAAGACAACGGATAGCGCGGTTATAATTATTCATTAACAGGTTCATGTGCTTGGTCAAAGTCGACAGCCGAGTGAATAAAATATACTATCGGGGCATAAAACGGAATGAATTCTCCCATTATCACAATCATAAGACACAGGATCATGATCAGGTTACCCAGGCTATGAAGCGCGATCGAGGCTCGACTATACATCGAGTGCTGGATATTCTCGACACAATTGCCGCCTCGGACAAGCCGTTGAGCGCTACCGAGATCAACGAAATCCTGAACCTTCCCAAGGCGACCGTGCACCGACTTTGTGCAGAGTTGGAAGCGCGCGGTTATTTGTTGAAAAAAATCAATGGCAAGAGCTACATGCCGGGTAACCAGTTTCGTGATCTGGCAGTCGGTGCGCTGTCGCATTCACGATTTCGTACCTTGCGCCTGGCGATACTGCAGAAGCTCTCTGAACGGGTCGGAGAAACCTGCAATATTGCCTACCCGGTGGGAATAGAGATGGCCTATTCGGATCGGGTCCTGTCGCCGTCTCCGTTGCGCCTGCACCTGCCTATAGGTACGCGGGTGCCATTGCATTGCACCGCCAGCGGCAAGTTATTTCTGGCCAGCCTGGCAAGGCCAAAGCGTATAGCAGTGATCAATCAACTCAATCTCAAGCCGTTGACCAGTAACACCATTACCAGTGCCGAACACCTGATCGAAGAGGTGGAAACGGTGCACAAGCAACAGTTAGCGGTAGACAACGAAGAAATTTTCGAAGGTGTGATGGCCATTGGCGTACCTATAACAGACAGGAAAGGGCGGTTTTACAGTTCGCTGGCTATTCAGGCGCCGGTGTCGCGCCTGTCGGTAGATCAGGGCATGCAATACGAGCCGCTTTTGCGCGAAGCGGCGACCGAATTGTCCCGTTTGACCGAGGAATAGCTTCTTTACTCTGCTAGAATTGCATTTTTTAAACCGTGGTAAGCCAAAAGCATGCGATACAAGCGATTGGGAAGAAGTGAAATCGAAGTGAGCGAGATATGCCTGGGTTCTATGACCTGGGGCACACAGAACAACGAAACCGAAGCGCACCAGCAAATCGACTATGCGCTGGATCATGGTGTTAACTTCATCGACACCGCGGAAATGTACCCGGCCAACCCGGTTTCTGCTGAAACTCAGGGTAGCACCGAAACCATCATCGGCAGCTGGATCAAGTCCTCGGCAAAACGCGACAAAATCATCCTCGCCACCAAGGTCACCGGCGAAGGCCTCAACTGGGTACAGGATGGTGTCGATATCAGCCCTGAAAAAATTCGCATCAGTCTCGAAGGCAGTCTCAAACGCCTGCAAACCGATTATGTCGATCTTTACCAATTGCACTGGCCCAACCGCGGATCTTACGCCTTTCGGCAGAACTGGGAATACGATCCGGGCAGGCAGGATCGCGACAAAACGCGAACACATATTCTCGAAACTCTGGAATACCTCGGCGAACTGGTTAGTGCGGGCAAGATTCGCCAGATCGGGCTATCCAACGAAAGTTGCTGGGGCACATCGCAGTTTCTACAGATAGCCGAGGCCAGTAAGCTGCCGCGGGTTGCATCGATTCAGAACGAATACAGCCTGATGTATCGCAGTTTCGACCTCGATCTGGCCGAGCTTGCGCATAACGAACAGGTCGGTTTGCTGCCTTACTCTCCCCTGGCCTGTGGCATGCTCACCGGTAAATACCAGCAGGGCAAGCGCCCGGCAGGTTCGCGCATTACCATCAGTTCAGACCTGCACGGACGCGTCAACGACATCGCCTGGGAGGCCGTCGATGCCTATATCGAGGTGGCCGGAAAACATGGACTGGACGCGACACAAATGGCCCTGGCATTTTGTAATCAACGCCCCTTTGTCACCTCCAGCATTATCGGCGCGACCAGCATCAAACAGCTCGCACTCAGTCTTGGCGCAGCAGGACTGGTACTCGACCAACCGGTTCTGGATGATATTCACCAGGTTTACCGCCAATATCCTATGCCCTATTAGACGATTGCCATGAATCAAACTGAAATCATTGCTGAGATGCGGGTACTGCCAAACATTGATAGCGAGCAGGAAATTCGCCGGCGCATCGACTTTATCAAACAGCAGTTGCTCGCTGCCGGTCTAAACAGTCTGGTGCTCGGTATCAGCGGTGGCATCGACTCCTGTATCGGGGGTCGGCTGGCACAACTTGCGGTGAACGAACTCAATGCGAAACAAAGCGGTTACCGTTTTATCGCGGTGCGACTGCCCTATGCAAGCCAGGCCGATGAAGCCGACGCGCAAACATCGCTGGATTTTATCCAGCCCAGCCACAGCGTAAGCGTCAATGTTCAGCCGGGTAGCGATGCGATTCATCAATCGACGCTGGAAGCGCTGAACAGCCAGGGCCTGGCCACGCAAACGGCGACGGCACAGGATTTCGCACACGGAAACGTGAAGGCGAGAATGCGCATGATTGCGCAGTACGAAATCGCCGGTCTGCTCGGCGCGCTGGTGCTCGGCACCGATCATTCGGCAGAGAATATTACCGGCTTTTACACCAAGTATGGCGATGGCGCCTGCGACCTGGCCCCGTTGTTCGGACTCAACAAACGTCAAATACGGCAGCTGGCCGGCCATCTGGGCGCCCCGGAAAAGATAATCAACAAGGCACCCACCGCGGATCTCGAGTCACTGGATCCCGGCAAGCCAGACGAAACCGCGCTGGGTCTCAGTTACGATCAGATCGACGACTTCCTCGAAGGGAAAAAAATCGAAGCCGCGGCCGAAAAACGCCTCATCCAGATTTTTCTGTCGACCCAGCACAAGCGCCAGCCCATCGCCACGATTTACGATTGAAGTCCTGAAGTCCTGAAGTCCCCAATATAAGTCAACATCATCCCGGAAGGCGCGTAGCGCCTGTCCGGGATCTCCAGATGGTCCGCGCTGCCTGTCAGTTGGCCATGCGTCGGGAGATCCCGGATATCTGCTACGCAGATTCCGGGATGATGGCTGGCTTATGGGATTTGATTCCGTCGAAGGACACAATTTAATACATTAAAACGTCATCCCGGAAACGCCGCAGGCGTTGTCCGGGATCTCCAGATGGTTCGCGCTGCCTGTCAGTTGACCATGCGTCGGGAGATCCCGGATATCTGTTGCGCAGATTCCGGGATGACGGTTGGCTTATGGGATTTGATGCCGTCGAAGGACACAATTTAATACATTAAAACGTCGTCCTGGAAACGCCGCAGGCATTGTCCGGGACCTCCAGATGGTTCGCACTGCCTGTCAGTTGGCCATGCGTCGGGAGATCCCGGATATCTGCTACGCAGATTCCGGGATGATGGCTGGCTTATGGGATTTGATTCCGTCGAAGGACACAATTTAATACATTAAAACGTCATCCCGGAAACGCCGCAGGCGTTGTCCGGGATCTCCAGATGGTTCGCGCT
>CAXBMV010000385.1:0-3973 GCA_963976575.1 uncultured Gammaproteobacteria bacterium
TGGCTTTCCAGGTGCTTCTTGCTATAGCTATAGCGATCCTCTATGGGCAGAAACATGGTGACACCGAGAGCTCGACCACGCGGAATAATGCTGACCTTGTAAACCGGGTCATGATCGGGCACCAGACGGCCGACTATGGCATGACCGGCTTCGTGGTAGGCGGTGAGTTTCTTTTCTTCGTCATTCATGATCATAGATTTGCGCTCGGCACCCATCATGATCTTGTCCTTGGCACGCTCGAACTCGCCCATGGTAACCAGCTTCTTGTTGCCACGCGCGGCGAACAGTGCTGCTTCGTTGACCAGATTGGCCAGATCGGCACCGGAAAATCCCGGCGTTCCACGTGCAATCACCATCGGGTCTACGTTTTCAGCCGCCGGGACCTTACGCATGTGCACCTTGAGTATTTGAGAGCGACCGCGTACATCGGGCAGTGGCACCACTACCTGGCGATCGAAACGCCCGGGGCGTAACAATGCAGGGTCGAGTACATCGGGTCGGTTGGTTGCGGCAATCACTATGACTCCCTCGTTACCCTCGAAACCATCCATTTCCACGAGTAACTGATTAAGCGTCTGTTCGCGCTCGTCGTGACCGCCACCGAGACCGGCACCACGATGCCGACCCACCGCGTCGATCTCGTCGATGAAGATGATACAGGGCGCGTGTTTTTTCGCCTGATCGAACATGTCGCGCACCCTTGAGGCACCGACACCGACAAACATTTCCACGAAATCGGAACCGGAAATGGTGAAAAACGGCACCTTGGCTTCGCCGGCTATGGCCTTGGCCAACAGGGTTTTACCCGTGCCGGGAGAACCCACCATGAGCACGCCCTGGGGGATTTTTCCGCCAAGCTTCTGAAATTTGGAAGGATCGCGCAGAAATTCCACCAACTCGGCCACTTCTTCCTTGGCTTCGTCGACACCGGCGACATCATTAAAACTGATATTGACCTGATCTTCACCGAGCAGGCGTGCCTTGCTTTTACCGAAAGACATGGCGCCACGGCCACCGCTGCCGCCCTGCATCTGCCGCATAAAGAAAATCCACAGACCGATCAAAACGACAAAGGGGAACCAGCTGACAAACATATGCCCCAGCAACGAAGGCGGTTCCGGCGGCTTGCCGAGTACGGATACATTGCTTTCTTCGAGGTATCCCATCAAGGCGTTATTGCTGGTTTCAGGGCTGTAGGTCGAAAATGGTGCACCGGATACCAGTTTTCCGGAAATCGTCTGCCCTTCGATAATAACTTCGCGCACCTGGCCCTGTTTCACCTGGGATATAAAATCCGAGTAAATCAAAGATTGCGCGCTACTGCCCTTGTCACCAAAACTATGGAAGACGGATAACAAGACAACGGCTATCACCACCCACAAGACTAGATTTTTAACTACATCATTCACTATATAATTCCTTTGTTGGCTTTATACATGCCACATTGCGGCTACATTTTACTGCTATTACTTGCAGATACTAGCGTAATTTCCCGGACTAACTGGATATAAGACCACGGCAAACCGCATAAATTTCACGTGACCTGGCCCTTGATGCTTCGGGCTTGCGCAGCTTCACCGATTTAAAGCGCTGTCTGAACTGCGCAATCAACTCCTGAAAACCGCTCCCTTGAAACAGCTTGATCACGAAAACACCGTCTCCATTGAGGATGTCTCCAGCCAGATCAAAAGCGAGTTCGGCCAGCTGCATCGAGCGCGGTTGATCCACACTATCCACCCCACTCAAGTTGGGGGCCATATCCGATAATACAAGGTCGAAGCGTTGTCCGTCGATTAACGCCAGTAAATCATCCAGCGTTTGTTGCTCGGTAAAATCGCCCTGCATAAATTCTACCCCGGCAATGGCTTCCATCGGCAGCAGATCCAGGGCGATCAGCCTGCCGTTATCGCCGATCAGGCGGCTGGCATATTCACTCCAGGCACCTGGTGCTGCTCCAAGGTCCAGCACCGTTTGAGCGGGCTTGAAAACACCATCTTTCTTATGAATTTCGTCCAGCTTGTATACCGCGCGTGAACGATAGCCGTCACGACGCGCCTGCAAAACGAATGCGTCTTCGTGATGTTCTTTTAACCAGTTACCGCTACTCTTCGATCGTGCCACACATCCGCCGTTTTTACTGTGATACCATGCGCGCTTTCGCTACAGGGCTATCGCCATGAAATTGAACAAGGGGCAAATCAAAAGCCTGCGCGCCGAAGGCCATCGCCTGAATCTAAAACCGGTCATCATCATAGGTCAAAAGGGTTTGGGCGAGAACCTGACGAAGGAAATCGATAACGCACTGACACACCACGAGCTACTGAAAATACGCATCCCTGGTCTCGAAAAGGCCGAAAAGAAGGCCCTCGCAGAGCAGATATGTAACCAACATCGTGCCGAATTGATCGAATTAATCGGCAATGTCATCGTCATATTCCGGCACAATAAAGAATCGGAACGATTTGCCGCATTTCGCTCTGAACAGGCGACAAACTAACGATAATGGACCGCGATTATTTCGTACTCGCGACTGCCGCCCGGAGCCTCGACCAGTGCGTCTTCGCCTGGTTCCTTGCCTATTAAAGCGCGCGCGATCGGTGAACTGACAGCGATACGGTTTTCATTGATATCGGCTTCGATGTCGCCGACGATCTGGTAGCTGACCTCGGTCTCGCTATCGACCTCGATCAAATCCACAGTACAGCCGAAAACGACACGATCCGAAACAGTCAGCCGGGTAACGTCGATGATTTGCGAATTCGATAGCGCAGATTCCAGTTCAGCAATTCGCCCCTCGATGAAACCCTGCTCCTCGCGAGCGGCGTGATATTCGGCATTTTCTTTCAAATCACCATGTTCTCTGGCCGTGGCAATCGCCTCGATTACTTCGGGTCGTCTGGTGTATTTAAGCTGCTTGAGCTCCTGCTTCAATCTCTCGGAGCCAGCTAAGGTAATAGGTATTTGATTCATTTGTCTTTCCTAGTGTAACGATTGCAGGCAGTACACTTCTTCAACTTCGCGATGCGCCATGGCCTGGCAGGTAGCCCTGCCGCCCGATAAAGTAGTGGTATAGCATACCGCGTGCATTAATGCTTCCCGACGGATAGCGTAGGAATCGGCGATAGCGGAACGACCCTCGGTGGTATTCACGATTAAAACAATTTCATCGTTTTTGATCATGTCGACGATGTGGGGGCGGCCTTCCTTCACCTTGTTGACGTGCTTACAGTCGATACCTGCTTTTTGTATCACCTTCGCGGTACCACCGGTGGCGACCAGATTAAATCCCTTTTCATGAAGCTCCCGCGCCAGGGCAACAACGCCTTTCTTATCGGTTTCTCGAACACTCAGGAAGGCAGTTCCGGGAACAGGGATGTTGCCACCCGAACCAATTAATGCCTTGGCAAAAGCCTCGGCGAAACTACGGCCTATGCCCATGACTTCACCCGTAGATTTCATTTCCGGTCCGAGTATCGGGTCTACCCCCTGGAATTTGGCAAATGGAAACACCGATTCCTTGACTGATACGAAGTCAGGGATTACCTGTTGCAACCTCCCCTGCTGCGCAAGCGATTGCCCCACCATACAGCGGGCAGCAATCTTTGCCAGGGGTACTCCGGTAGCCTTGGAGACAAAAGGCACCGTGCGCGAAGCTCGCGGGTTCACTTCGAGGACATAGATTTCCTCCCCCTTGATGGCAAACTGTGTATTCATCAAGCCGACTACATTCAACGCCTTTGCCATTGCCGTAACCTGCTCGCAAAGTCGTTGCTGAATCGAGGCACTCAAGGTGTAAGGTGGCAAGGAACAGGCAGAATCACCCGAATGCACGCCCGCCTGCTCAATATGCTCCATCATCCCGCCGATCAGAACTTGCTCACCATCGCAAATCGCGTCGACATCGACTTCCACCGCTTCGTCGAGAAAACGATCCAGCAATACCGGCGAATCCCGTGTCACCTTGACCGCTTCG
>CAXBMV010000386.1:0-3971 GCA_963976575.1 uncultured Gammaproteobacteria bacterium
TTGATGACAAACCTTGGTGTGTCACCACCCACGGAACGGATCGCGCTTAGTATTTTCCCGGTAAGCGGGGCAAATTGATCGTCGATGACATAACTGCCGTCGTCGCCGATAAACAGTCCAATATTGCCTCCCTGGCCGGTGAGCATGAAAATTTGCTGGCTTAGCTGGATGCTGTTGATTTCAACTTCCTGCTGCGCTCTTAGCGGAGAAATGAGCAGTAAACCAAGTATGAGTAACAGGGCAATCGGGGTTTTATTTGCTGGCATGATGTCGGGCTCCTTGTCGAATGATAAGACAGCCCTGTGACCGGGCTGCCGCCTTATTCTGCCACCGGCAGGCGCGTCTGTGTAGTTATGTCTCGCGCTGGAAGCGGATCTTCTGCGGGTAGGGGAATACGTCTTCGTAAATTCCGGCGCTAATATTTTCCTGCTTGCTGATCCAGAAATCGGCATCGAGCAGGTCGCTATGATGTTTCATAAAAGCCTGGCGGATGCGGCTGTTGGCAAACAGGAATGTGGCGAACTGCTCCGGAAAAATGTCATTGGCGGCGATGCTATACCAGGGCTCGGCGGCAAACTCATCTTCGGGAAAGCGAGGCGGGGGGATTTTTCTGAAACGGCACTCGCTGAGATAGCAAATTTCGTCGTAGTCATAGAACACAATGCGGCCCTGGCCCTGGCCGGTAACCCCGAAATTTTTCAGCAATAAATCCCCGGGGAAAATATTGGCGGCAGCGAGTTCCTTGATCGCCTGTCCGTATCCTTTCATCAGGCGCTCCAGAAAATGGTCGTCGGCGCCAGTTACCGCTATATTCAACGGTGTCATACGGCGTTCTATATAAAGGTGTTTGATGACGATGAAGTCACCTTCTTCGGAGATACTGTTGGCGCAGCTATCGTAGAGTTCTTCGAGCAGGTCCTCGGAAAAACGGCTGCGCGGCAGGGCGACGTACGAATACTCGAGTATATCGGACATACGTCCGACGCGGTCGTGTTCCTTGACCAGTCGGTAGGTATTCAAAACCTCTTGCCGGGTTACTTTTTTCGGCGGCGGGAAGCGGTCGCGGATCACCTTGAACACATAAGGATAGGACGGCAGGGTGAATACCGCCATCACCATTCCTTTTATACCCGGGGCAAATATCAATTCGTCTTCGGAGTGTTTCAAATGATGTAAAAAATCGCGATAGAAATCGGTTTTGCCCTGCTTGTGCAGGCCAATAGCCGAGTAAAAGGATTCCTTGCTGCGATTCGGCATCAATTCGCGCAAAAAGGAGACGATCGACGAGGGCACCGGGTGATCGACCATGAAATAAACATAGGAAAATTCGAATAATCGGGTGATGCCCTGGGTGCCGAGGATGATCGCGTCGGCATAAATACTGCCCTTGCCACTGTGCAACAGGGGGATGGCAAACGGGATTTCCCGGTTCGAGTTGATCGCCTTGCCGACGATATAGGCGGCCTTGTTGCGATAGAACAGGCTACTGATCACCTGGAACTGAAAGTTCAAATGCGCCTTGCGCGGGCGCGGGAAGTTGTGCCTGGTCAGGGCCTGGATGATATTGCGCACGTCCCTGTCGATATTTTCAAAGGGCAGGTCAAGCCGCCCATCCAGCAATACCTGGCGAATGGAGGCGCGAAAACCTCGTTTGGCAGGGTAGTACACGTGATAAGAGGGCTTTTCGGAATCGATAAATTCGGTAGAGACGGCGCTACGCACGAAGATGTAGTCATTGCCGAAATAATCGCGGTGAAACAGAGCGCAAAAAACCGAGTTGTAAAATGTTTCGGCCAGTTCGGGCTGTAAATGATTTCCGATCAACAAGACGTAGACGCGTTTTACATCGAACCAGAGCTGACTGTTAAAGGGTTCGAGGTCGAATAGTTTTTCCAGTTCGCGCGTGGCATCTTTGACGCGAACGTCGTAAAACTTGATGCGTTCGCGGGAGGCGATGCGTTCGGCCTGCCAGTCGCCTTTTTCGAATCGTTGCTGTGCACCCTTGGTGATCTTGCTGAAGATCGAAAAATGGCGGTCGAATCCCCGTAATATAGTTGCCGCTATGCGCGTGGAGAGATCTTTTATCGGTGTGTCCACTGATTATCCTTATGGTTTGCGTGAGGGAATAGCAAGGCGCTGCCTTTTTTCCCAGAGATTCTTGCGGCTTATGCCCAGCATTTTGGCGAGTTCGGTTTCATTGTACTGGGGTTGGTATTTTTTCACGAAACTAACGAAATACTGATCCAACGAAAGTCGGTTCTCGAGTTCATACAGGGGCAGTTGATTTGCCGTGGACAGGGTGTTCAATGCCAGGTCCTCGGCTTCGATATGCTCGTTCGATGACAGTACCAGAGCGCGTTCCAGCAGGTTCTCGAGTTCGCGTACATTGCCCGGCCAGTTGTATTCGAGCAATTGTTGGTAAGCCTCGTCACTGAAAGTCATGTCCTTGCGATGAATACGCTGGGACAATCTGCCGAGTATGCTGTCAGCCAGCAATCTGATGTCGTTTCCGCGTTCACGCAGTGGCGGCAAATTTATCTCGAAGACATTGAGACGGTAAAACAAATCTTCGCGAAACTGCTGCTGCTCGACCATTTGCCGCAAATTTTTATGCGTCGCCGCGAGTATACGCACGTTGACCTTGATGACCTTGCTCGAGCCAACACGGCGTATTTCGTTTTGCTGTAACACCTGCAGCAATCTTGCCTGTGCATCCAGTGGTAGCTCGCCGATTTCATCGAGAAACAAAGTACCACCCTGGGCCGCTTCGATGAGGCCTTTTTTCATTTCCAGTGCACCGGTAAAGGCGCCACGTTCGTGACCAAATAATTCTGACTCGATCAGATTTACCGCGAAGGTAGCGCAGTTCACGCTAATCAGAGGCTGTTTTTTTCGGGCACTTTGTGCGTGAATCGCACGCGCCACCAGCTCCTTGCCGGTACCGGTTTCTCCAGCGATTAACACCGTAGTTTCGCCCGTGGCTACGCGTTTGATCTTGTCCACCACATCCAGCATAGGCTGGCAGTAGGCAACCATGCCTTCGATTGGATAATTGCGCGCAATTTCCTTTTGCAGCAACGAATTGTGCTGCTCGATACTGCTCTTTTCGAGTATGCGTTTAACCGTGATGATCATTTCATCGTGGTTGAATGGTTTGGAGATGTAATCTACCGCCCCTTGTTTCATTGCATCGACCGCAGACTGCACAGTCGAATAACTGGTCATGATCAGTACCGGGGTGGGGGCTGCCCGCGCTATCAGGCGGGTACCCGGTTCTCCTGGCAGGCGCAGGTCAGAAATGATCAGGTCGTACATGTTGATAGATTTTTCTTCTGCTTCAGCAACCGAGCTGACCCCGGTAACCTCGTGGCCCTGGCGCTGCAACAGGCGTACCAGACTTTCCTGGATGATGGGTTCATCCTCGACTACCAGAATATTGCTCATACCGACACGAGTTTTGATTGTTCAGTGGTAGGAAGGCGAATGTCGAAACAACAGCCTTCCCCGGTTTTCGAGGTCACCGAGATACTGCCGCCGTGCTCTTCGATGATATTGTAGGCCAGTGATAAGCCGAGGCCGGTGCCGTCCCCCACCATTTTGGTGGTGAAGAAGGGTTCGAATATCCGATTTAAATCCGTCTCAGCAATTCCTTTGCCCTGATCCTTCACCGAAATAGCTATATGTCCGTCGTCGCGATGCGATTCGACCACAATACTTTGACCCGGTTCGGAAGCATCGGTGGCATTGCTCAGCAGGTTGACAAATACCTGGATCAATTTCTGCGGGAAACCGAAAATCAGGCTGTCCTGCTGACAGCGGTTCAAATACTGCATTTGTTTTCCAGCATGACTTAGCGAAACGAGGCTTATGGCTTCAACGATAACATAGTGTAAATCCAGGGTTTCTGCGAGATAGTCATCGGCTGCACCGGCATGGCTGAAATTGGACAAAGAACTGACGATGCGCGATAT
>CAXBMV010000387.1:0-3964 GCA_963976575.1 uncultured Gammaproteobacteria bacterium
GTATTGTCAATAACCTGCTGATCGACCTGCACATCATCAATGAACCTATCCAGATGCTCTACACCGATTTTGCGATCATGATAGGCATGACCTATGTTTATCTGCCATTGATGATACTGCCGCTATACGCGTCCATGGAAAAACTCGACTTTCGTCTGATCGAAGCGGCCTACGATCTCTACGCCACGCGCCTGCGTGTGCTACGCAAGGTAATGATCCCGCTGATCAAACCGGGCATAGTGGCCGGCTCGATACTGGTATTCATTCCCTCGCTGGGCGCGTATGTTACGCCGCGCGTGCTTGGCGGCGGTAAAAACCTGATGCTGGGTAATCTGATACAACTGCAATTCGATCAGGGGCAAAACTGGCCGCTCGGCGCCGCGCTGTCTATCACCTTGCTGGTCATAGTCATGGTGACCTTGCTGATCTATGTGCGTACGGTGCAAAATTCGGATGTGCGCAATGGCTAGTGCTACCGGCAAACCCTTTTCAGTTTACAAGCTGCCCGGCTTTGGCTTTATCGCGATAGTCTGTTTCGTGATGCTGTATGCGCCGATTATTATCCTGGTTGCCTATTCGTTTAACTCGGGCTCCTCGCTGGCATTGTGGGAAGGATTTTCCTGGAAATGGTATTACTCGGCCTGGCAGAATGAGCAGGTACAGGATGCCACCGTATTGTCGCTGGTGATCGCACTACAGGCAGCGCTTTATTCGACCATACTGGCTACCATGGCTGCGCTCGGGACTACGCGTACGCGCCGTTTTCGTGGTCAGACGGCGATATACACCATGATCAACCAGCCGCTGATGGTGCCGGAGATCGTCACTGCGGTTGCACTGTTGATCTGTTTTGCAGTGATCAAGCAGGCCACCGATTACCAGGGCCTGGCCTATCTGGTTATCGCGCATACCGCGTTTTGCATTCCCTTTGCCTACCTGCCGATTCGTGCACGTCTCGAAGATATGGATCTCACGCTGGAAACCGCGGCGGCAGATTTATACGCTACTCCGTGGCGCAGTTTCAGGCAGGTAACCCTGCCATTGCTATGGCCGGGAATTCTGGCTGGCTCTATGCTTGCCTTCGTCATTTCACTGGACGACGTGGTAATAACCGAATTCGTCAAGTCGGCCGGGCAGGACACCTTGCCGACATTTATGCTGGGGCAGTTGCGCCGTGTTATCACCCCGGAAATGAATGCGATTGCCAGCGCCCTGCTGGCGGTTTCTGTTTTACTGGTTTCACTGATATTCTTGCTCAACCGTAAGAAGTCTTGAAAGTTAGACACACTAAAATAAACGAGGACTCGAAAATGAAACAAATGATGAAAAAGTCTGTCGTCGCTATGGCGATGGTAGCCGTCTCAGGGTCGGCGTTCGCCGCCGGAGAGTTGAATTTTTTCAACTGGGGAAACTATACAAACCCCGAGCTGATTACCAAGTTCGAAAAGAAATATGACGTCAAGGTTACGATTACCGACTACGATTCCAACTCCGGTGCGCTGGCCAAGGTCAAGGCGGGTGGGCATGGTTTTGATATGGTCGTGCCTTCGGCCAACTACATGAAAATATGGATCGACGAGGGCCTGCTGCTGAAAACCCGTCCCGACCAGATGTCCAATTTTAAAAATGTCTCCAAGGATTTTAATAATCCACCCTGGGATCCGGGCCGTATGTACTCAGTGCCCTGGCAATGGGGTAGCGTCGGTATGATCGTCGATACCTCGGTATACAAGGGTGATATCAATACCGCCTCGATTTATCTCGATCCACCCGACGAACTGAAGGGCAAGATTAACGTCGCTCCGGAAATGAATGACGTTATCAGTTCCACCATCATGTACCTCGGTGGTGAGCCTTGCTCTACCGACAAGGCGCTGCTGCGCAAAGTGCGTGACACCCTGGTCGCTGCCAAGCCGCACTGGTTGTCGATGGATTACGGTGTCATCGAAAAATTTGCCGGGCGCGATATGGCTGCCTCCTTATACTGGAATGGCGCTGCTTTCAGGGCTCGTGAAAAGAACTCTGATGTACGCTACGGCTACCCGCAGGAAGGATTTGCATTGTGGATGGATAGCGTAGTTGTGCTCAAGGATGCGAAGAATGCCGAGAATGCAAAATTGTTCCAGAACTTTGTCATGGAACCAGAAAATGCTGCCTTGATTTCGGCCTTCGCGCGTTATGCCAACGGCATCGCAGGTTCTGAAAAGTACATGCCCGACGACATGAAAAATGCGCCGGAAATCATTATTCCGGCGAAGCTCGCAGGCGCTGGAAAATTTCTCCCCGCCTGTTCTCCAAAGGCGACTGAGATGTACACCGCTATCTGGACCGAGTTACAAAAGTAGCAGGATCTTATAGTTCAGAAGAAGGGCTGCCACGCTAATCCCGTGGTAGCCTTTTTATTGTTAAATGGTTTCTCCAGGTCGAATTTATGTCAGAGATAATGCAAGGTTTTCCCGTGCCACCCGAGCAACGTATACCGCGCAGTGAATGGGACCGGCCGCCCTGGAATCGCTGGTCTTTTCAGCATGTGCGCGAGATATTACCCACCGCAGAAATGTGGCGTGGTGACGGCAAGCCGTGGAAGCTGGCGCGCAAGGAAAAAGATCTGGCCAATGTCCACTTCGTCACTTCCAAAAATACCACGACCACGGTGCAGCACTGGCTTGATACCAGTTACACCGACGCTTTCCTGGTGATGCACAATGGCAAGATAGCCTTCGAGCAATACCACAACGGCATGAATGAGCGCAGTCTGCATCTGGCGCAATCCATGACCAAGTCTTTTACCGCGGTGCTGGCGGGTATACTCATCGGTCGGGGATTGCTCAATCCCGCCGAAAAAATCAGCAAGTACCTGCCGGAACTGGAAGCCACCGGCTGGCAGGGTGCCAGCCTGCAGCAAGTCATGGATATGACTACCGGCGTCATTTACAACGAAGACTACGATGCGGTTGATTCCGATATCGCGGTAACCGATGTCGCCAGCGGCTGGAAACTACCGCATCACGGGCGCGAATATCCCGCCTGCATCTGGGATCAAATAGTCGGCCTGACCGGTCGCAGCCGTAAACACGGCGCATTATTCGAATATCGCTCCATAGAAACCGATGTGCTCGCGCATTGTCTCGAGCGCGTTACCCAGACCCGGCTTGCCGAACTCATGAGCCGCGAACTCTGGCAACCTCTGGGTTGCGAAGAAAACGCCTGCTTCACCGTGGATTCGGTAGGTTATGCACTTGCCGACGGCGGTCTCAACGCCTGCCTGCGTGATTACGCCCGCTTCGGGCAAATGCTGTTGCAACAGGGCAAGGCCAATGGCCGCCAGATAGTACCGCGTGCCTTTGTGGAAGATATCCCGGCTGGCAATCATGACTTGTTCAAAGAGCCCTATACCCTGGCGACGCCGAATGGTGCCTACCACAATCAATTCTGGATCGAAGATGTCGATACAGGCGCCTTCATGGCCCGGGGCGTATTCGGGCAGTTGATCTATGTCGATACTGCGCATCAAATGGTGGTAGTCAAACTCTCCAGCTGGCCGGAGTTTGTTTCGCTGCCGCGCCTGAAAACCAAATTACGCGCGATACACGCCATCGCCGATTACCTGAACAACTAGATATGGACAAAGAAGAAAAGCTCAGCCTGGCCAATTGGCGTCTGCCACCGTTTAACCGCTGGGCGTTTCAAAATATACGCCAGTTGATTCCCACCGCAGTGATTTCAGCGGCCGACAATAGCAGCAGTTTGAATGCACTGCCGTCTATCCAGCTCGACAGCCAGGCGCTACAAAGCAACGCGGGTGGTAGCCTGCCGTCTTTTCTCGAGGCCAGCTATAGCGACTCCATGCTGGTGATGCAGGCTGGCAAGGTGATTTGGCGCTGGCAGGGCGAACACTGCCATGTAAGCAATCCGCATATTCTATTTTCCATGAGCAAATCGATTACCGCCGTACTGGTAGGGA
>CAXBMV010000388.1:0-3963 GCA_963976575.1 uncultured Gammaproteobacteria bacterium
TCATTCAATCCCAGCTTGCACAGGCTGAGATGGTTCTTGTGGCGCAGCGAGAAAGAATATTCCTGCTGTAGTCGCGAATTAAAACTACTTTCCTGGGAAAGCTGGTGTAAGACATTGGCCGCGCTAGTCTTCGGAACCTCGAGGGTGCCGGAGCCGCCCTGCTGAAGGTACATGTCAGCGTGCAGACGCACCCTGGCGGTAAGCTCAATCGATGAAAATGGCAGGTCGACAAAGTCGGTAGCACCCGACGCTATGGCCGTCTCCCGAGCCGCTTCATCGTCTTGTTCGTTCATTAACAGCAGAACAGGCGTCGCGGCGAGGCGGGTATCACTCGCTTCTCGAATCCGCTCCAGCAGACCGAACTGGTCCATGGCCAGGGATTTTTCGCCGAGGCAAAGTACAACGCCTTCCTGCTCCAGCAGTATGCACCAGGCAACTTCCGCTTCGTCGGCAAGATGCACTTCGAAGTCATGGCCAAGCAGTTTTGCAATGGATTTTGCGGTTCGCAGTGAACTGGCAAGAAGCACCAACGAGGGCCTGGCTTCAACTTCGGACATTATTGATTATTTCGAGAGTAAAGCCTGAATATAGTTGATAAAACGGGAAAAAGCGGGATTCGAATAGTTGCTTTATTTTTCTTCGTAGCTGCCGACTAAATGACATGGGAACAGTAATTTGAATTCCCGCAGAATTTTCTGGAGCCAAACCTGAGCCAATGCCTGACGCCAAAATTCTCATTGTCGACGATGCCAAAGCCAACCTGCTCGCCCTCGAGGTCCTGCTAAAACCTGCCGGGGCATCCATAATACGCGCCACTTCCGGGGAAGAGGCTTTGCAACTGGCTAGCAACCTTGATCATATAGCGCTGATTCTGCTCGATCTGCATATGCCTGAAGTCGATGGATTCCAAGTCGCCCGACGACTGCAGGAAAACGCCAGTTCACGCTCTATTCCAATTATTTTTGTCACCGCCAGTCAGGAAGACAGCTATATAGAAGAGGCCTACCTGGCCGGAGCAGTCGATTTTATTCAGAAACCGATTCACAGCACCGCGCTACTCTCAAAGGTTCGTGTATTTCTGGACCTATGGGCGCTGCGCTCGGGTCTCGAACAGGAGGTCGAGCAGCGCAAGCTGGCCGAACAAAGAGTAGAGCATCTTGCTACCCACGACCCGTTGACCAATTTGCCAAATCGCCGTGGCCTGTTTGATGAACTGCGTCACCTGATAAGCCGCTCGCAGCGACACGGTTACTCCAGTGCGGTCATATACCTGGACCTCGATGGCTTCAAGCGAGTTAACGATCATTTCGGACACGAAGCTGGCGACAAGCTGCTCATCGAGGTCGCATCAAATTTCAAAAAGATCATTCGCGCCACCGATTCGGTCGCGCGTATCGGTGGCGATGAGTTTGTCCTGCTCCTCACCAATATCGATTGTGAAAACACGCTGGTTACCAAGGTGGAAAAACTGCTCATCGAGGCGACCAGACCGATTGACTTCAATGGCCACCAATGTAGCGTAAGCGCCAGCATTGGAGTTGCAATCTATCCAATCCACGGTAATCAGGCGGAAACCCTGCTGCACAACGCCGATCAGGCCATGTACAAGGCCAAGAGCCTGGGCAAGAACACCTTCCAGTTTTTCACCGAAGACATCAACAAGATCGCCCACCGCCAGCGTGAATTGCAGGATAACCTGCGCAAGGCGCTGCCCAATAACGAGTTCACCGTGTTTTACCAGCCCATAGTCGATGTCGCTTCCGGCAAACTGGTCTCCGCCGAGGCTTTGCTGCGCTGGAAAAGCGCCAGTCTCGGCAATGTTTATCCCGATGAATTCATTCCTGCTGCAGAAAGTGCTGGACTGATTCCCGAGCTGGGTTGCTGGGTATTGCAAAAAGCCATGGAAACCGGCGCCAGCTGGAACAGGAAATTCAACATTGGCCTGCGCCTCGCGATCAATGCCTCGTCGATTCAATTCCGCAATAATTTATTGTTCGACACCATCAACCAGCAAATTGCACTGCACAACTGGGATCCCGACATGCTCGAAGTAGAAATTACCGAAGGACTGCTGCTCGACGATTCCCCCGAGGTAATGACTTACATAAATGAAATCAATAATCGCGGCGTACGTCTTTCGGTGGATGATTTCGGTACCGGCTTTTCAGCACTGAGCTATCTCAAGAATTACCCTGTATCCACGGTTAAAATTGACCGCAGCTTTATCATGGATCTTCCCGAAGACAAGGAAAACGAAATCCTGGTACAAGCCATAGTCGCGATGGCTCACGGGTTGGGCCTGGAAGTGATCGCGGAGGGTGTAGAGACACTCGAACAATGGCGCTTTCTGCAATCGCTGGGATGCGATTTTGCGCAGGGCTACTATTTTGGTAAACCCATGCCCCAGACTGACTTTGAAGACTATTTGACTAAACAGCAGGGCATTTCTGCCATCGCCTAAAAGACGGCTGTGCTTTACCCGGAAGACTGCGCCGCAGCGGTTTTGCGGCTGCCGGGTAGAGCTTGCTCCGGTCGCTGACGTGAAATCAGAAATTGAACCAGCCACTGTGCCAACAACTGACTATCGGCAAGCTTGCCAGTCTCCATGGATTGTCTTGCCGCAAGGGCAACATCGTCGGGGACAATATTTCCCTGATATAAATCGAGCAAGGCAAACTCGTACTCCGCTTCGAACTCGGGGTGGGCCTGCAGACTGATGATGGATTCGCCATAGCTTAATCCGGCTATAGGGCAGAAATCGGAGCTGGCAAAAACCTGTGCGCCTGGCGGGCATTTAACCACCTGATCCTGGTGGAAGGCGTAAATCCCGACCTGCGCCGGCGTTTGCTGCATCCAGGAATACTCTTGCTCGAGCCGGTAGCTATGTAAGCCGATACCCCAGCCCTTGTCCGACTTGACCACCTCACCACCCAGGGCCTGGGCGATGATTTGATGGCCAAAACAAATGCCGACCAGCGGCGCTTCTGAGGTTGCGAGCTGGCGTACAAAATCCTCCAGACGCTGCATCCAGTCCGTTTTTTCATAGACGCCATGGCGCGAGCCGGTGATGAGCCAGCCATCACATTCGTTTATCGAAGCCGGGAATTCGCCGCGTACGACACTATAGCCCTGCACTTCAAGATCGGCGCCGGCGCGGCCGAGAAAACGTTCGAACACAAGCGGATAGGGATCGAAACGATGTTTCAATTTATCATTGATCAAACCCGCCTCGAGTATGCCTATTTTCATTGCTTATACACCTAGATAATCGCGAGCAATATACCACCAGGAACCCAGAACTGACAGGGGTACGCGGAACATACGCCCACCCGGTAACGGGTAGAATGGCAGCTCGCTGAAATGACGGAATCGCTGCGTATTGCCGGCGACTGCCTCGGCGATCAGGCGACCGGCGAGGTGACTGCCAGTGACCCCGTGCCCGCTGTATCCGTGGATAAAATAAATCTGCTCACCAATTTGGCCGAAGTGTGGAATGCGCGTCATCGTCAGTGCAAAATTTCCGCTCCAGGCATAATCGATAGCCACTGCTTTTAACCGTGGAAAAGTCTTCTCCAGCCGGGGCCTGAGCTTGGCGATAATATCATTCGGCTCCGCTCCACCATAGGTTGAACCACCACCAAACAATAAACGATGATCGGCGGTCATACGGTAATAGTCGAGCATGTAATTACAGTCTTCAATACAGGTCTGCGCCGGCATTAAAGAACGACATAAGTCTTCGCCGAGTACTTCAGTAGTGACGATTTGCGTACTCACCGGCATAACCGCATTGGCGATCTGCGGCAACAGACCACCGAGGTAGGCGTTTCCACAAACCACCACTTTCGCTGCGTTGATCGACGCCTGAGCGGTTTCCACGCGCTGGCGGTCGCCATTAGCGCGTATTGCGGTAACCGGCGAATCTTCAAAAATCCTGCCACCGAGCGATTCGAAAGCGGCCGC
>CAXBMV010000389.1:0-3957 GCA_963976575.1 uncultured Gammaproteobacteria bacterium
CAATACTAAACCGCTTGCTGCTGTTCGATGCGTCCGCAATGGAGTGGCGCGGCATTACCCTGCCGAAAAACCCGAACTGTCCCGCCTGCGGTCAGTCCTGAGTGAGTCGCTGTAGCGTTTTGCAAGAGACTAAATGAAGACCTGTATCAGCGCCTCGAAGCTCGAAACAGTCCTGGCTCAAGCTTGCCCTGGCAGGTAGAAATCCTGGTAAATAAAGTCGGCGATGCTGTCAACGTCGTTGATATCCAGCTGCGGGATGGTGACTTCGACCTCGAGGTCGGCGTCGCAGGCAATGGCGATGATATTGGCATCGTTCGGATAGAGTAGCGGCGTGCCCATCGCACCGCGATGCAGTTCGATCTTGCTGAAGCATACCTGCTTATAGCCCTCCACCAGAATCAGGTCGACCAGGTTTGCGTCCAGCCCGGCTGCTATTTGCGCCAGCCCGGGTTCGCGTTCGGGGCTGTCGAATTCGGTGATACTGGCCATGCGGGTATAGGTGCAGATAATGGTCTGGTCGGCACCGGACTTGCGCAACTCGTAACTGTCCTTGCCCGGTTTGTCGAGATCGAAATCGTGGTGAGCGTGCTTGATTACCGCGATACGCAAACCCTTCTCTTTCAGTATCGGAATCAGCCTGGTCAACAGCGTGGTTTTACCAGTGCCGCTGAAGGCGCTGAAGCCGATCATCGGTATGTGCGAGTCTATCGGTTTCATGACTGCTCGTCGGCCTGCAAGCGCTGCTGATCCTGCGGTGTGTTGATATTGGCAAACATCCCGGCCGAGTCGGAAAAATCGACCAGCTCGGGCTTGTGTTTTGCGTACCAGCGGTCGATTTTTCGATCACCGCTATCGAGAAATTCGAGCAGGCTGTCGAGCAGGTCGACGCGGATCAGTGCGTGTACCGGTTGCATGCGTTCGCCATCATGGGCGACGCAGATAGCGGCGTTGGCAGACGCCTGCGCAGTTATGAATCGATCGGCGTAATCGTCGATCAACAGGGGACTGTCGCAGGGCATGGTCAGAATATAGTCGCTATTGACCTGGCTCATCGCGCTGGCGAAACCGGCCAGTGGCCCCTGGTAATTGTCGATCTGGTCGCTGACCACGGCTTCGCCGAAAGCGGCGTATAACTGCTGGTTGCGATTGGCGTTGACGAGAATGGGCAGCGACTGACGGCGCAGCTTTTCGATCAGTATCTGGACGATAGCGCGCCCGTCTATTTCGATCAGTCCCTTGTCCTGTCCGCCCATGCGTCGCCCTTGACCCCCGGCGAGTATCACCGCAGTAATCTGTTGCTTATCGATAATCATTTTTCCTGGCTTTTGCGTACCGCGTCGAGGTCTACAACCTTTCCGTGGCCGTAGTCGATCCTGTGTTTACGTAATTTCAGCTGCGCCGGTTGCAGGCTGCTGAATATTTCCGGGTCGTGCGTGACTATGATGACGGCAATACCGCTGTCGCGGAAGCCTTGTAACATTTGCAGAGTTTTTTCGCGGCTTTCATTGTCGAGGTTCGCGGTGGGTTCGTCGAGCAGCAGGATTTGCGGGTTGCGCAGGCGTGCCCTTGCCAGCGCAACGCGTTGCTTTTGTCCACCGGAAAGACTGTTGGCGGCGTGTTCTTCCAGCGATTCCAGTCCGGCCCAGTGGATGGCGCGGTCGACGCTGGCCTGACGATCGACAATGGCAGGATTGAGTTTTGCACTGTAGAGCAGATTTCTGCGTAACGTGCCCGCAAGCATATAGGGTTGCTGGTGCAGGTACATGACCGACTTCAGCAGACGCGAACGCAGGCGTTTCCAGGGTTCGGCGGCTGCTTGATCGATAATGACTTCGCAGTAATCCGGTTTTTCCAGGCCGGCCATAATACGCAACAAGGTCGTCTTGCCGGCACCATTTTCCCCGGTGATCAAAACACAATCGTGGCTGGAAATATCGAAGCGGGTATCGTCCAGGATCAGGTCCTTGCCGAAGTGTTTGCTGAGCCCGCGAAAGCCGATGTGAAAGTTTTCAATCATGGGCTGATACTGCCCTTACCCTGCACATACTGCAATAGCGCGTTCAGCAGGAAAGCGAGAAATAACAGCACCGCACCCAGGGCTATGCCCTCGGAAAAATTCCCCTTGCTGGTTTCCAGCGCAATCGCGGTGGGAATATTGCGCGTGTAGTGGGCGATATTACCGCCCAACATCATCGAGGCACCGACTTCGGAGATGATGCGTCCGTAACCGGCAAGCATGGCAGCCATCAAGCCGAAACGTATTTCATAGAGCAGCGTAACAAACGCGTAGACAGGGTTTGCGCCTAGCGTGCGCGCGGTTTCCCAGGCGCGTCGGTCGGCGGCCTGAAAAGCAGCATGTGCCATAGACACGAGGATGGGCAGGCACAGGAAAAACTGACCGATCACCATCGCGCTTTGGGTAAATAACAGCTTCCACTCACCCAGCGGTCCCTGGCGGGATAACAGGATAAACAGGGTCAAGCCTATGACAACAGCCGGTACCGATAAAAAAGTATTGAACAGCGATATCAGCAGACGGCGTCCGAAAAAATTACCATGGGCGAGGAAGAAGGCGATCACAAGCGCGGGTGGAATCGCGCTGAGAATGGCGATGCTGGAAACGCGAAATGAAATGCCGACGATTTCCCAGACATCGGCGTCACCGCTGAATAACAGGCGGAAGGCTTCGAGCGTGCTGTCGATGAGGACATCCACGGCTAGTTGCTGCTACTCGCCGAAGGAACAAACAATTGCTTTCCCTGTACCTTGAATTCACCAATCATTTTCTGTGCCTCCGGAGAAGTCATCCAGTCGATCAGTTTCTTTGCGCCGATGTAATTGACGTGGGCATGGCGTTGCGGGTTTACCGCGATGATGCCATAGGGGTTGAATAGCGAGGCGTCGTTTTGGTAGCGTATTTCGATATCTAGACGTGACTGATAGGCCAGCCAGGTGCCACGGTCGGTAATGCTATAGGCGTCCATTTCGTTGGCCACCTGTAGCGTCCTGCCCATGCCCTGACCGACTTCACGGTACCAGCTGCCAGCCGGTTTTACTGCGGCTTTATGCCAAAGCAATAGTTCGCGCTTGTGCGTACCCGAATCGTCGCCGCGTGAAATGAATGCCGCACCGCTCTTCTCGATGCGTTTGAAAACTTCGCCAATGGAGCCGGCCTTGCTGATTCCAGCCGGGTCCGCGCGCGGGCCGACGATAATAAAGTCGTTGTACATGACATCGGCACGGTCGACGCCATAGCCGGCCGCTACAAAAGCGTCTTCTGCCGCCCGGGCATGCACCAGCACCAGGTCGACATCGCCCTCGCGCCCGAGTCGCAGCGCCTTGCCGGTACCGACTGCGATCAGATGGACCTCGACGCCGCTTAACGCGGTGAAACGGGGAAGCAGGTAGTCCATTAAGCCGCTATTGGCCGTGCTGGTGGTAGTGGCGAGTCGAACTAGTGACTCTGCCGTCCAGGCAGGGTTTGCGAATGTTGCGGCCAGTAAGGCAAATGAAATCAAAACAGCCCTGAACAGCATACGGAGTTATTCCTGAGAGATATAAAGAAGAAGCAGCGGATTGTATCAAGCCGCTTCGGCTCGCGTCGATTATTGATTGGGGCAGGCTGTGAAAAAGGCTAAACTGCAGGCCCGCTAATTTTAATAGTGAATGATCATGAACGAAGAAGAGTTAAACCAGTCGATTCGCAGGTTCTTAAAAAAAACCGGTATTAGCTCGCAGCGCGAGATTGAAAAAGCAATGCAACAGGCCGATGCGGCGGGGAGACTCGATGGCAAGCCGGTTCGGGTGAAAATGACGCTGGAGTGTGAACTGCTGGATGCACCGCTGTGCATCGAAGAAGACATTAGTTACTGAGGTCGCAGCAATGAGCCAGGATAGAAAGTTTCTGCCGTTGAATATCGCCGTTTTAACGGTTTCCGATTCGCGCGATGAATCCAA
>CAXBMV010000390.1:0-3956 GCA_963976575.1 uncultured Gammaproteobacteria bacterium
TTCGAAGCCACGACGGCGCTCAGCCAGCATCAGTTCAAGGGCAGGAAAACTGACCCCCCAGTGGTTCAGCGAATTGCGGATGTCTAGCAATTGCTGATAGCGCGTTACTTCGCTCTGAAATTCGGCCGAAGCCATGAATAGATGTAGTTGCGGGGTCACATCCGAACTCGGTGGCAGGCGTTGCAGGCTACTGCGATCAAACAGAATCGCGTGCTCGCGCAAGGCGGCGATCAAGCCATCCTGCTGAATGGATTCGATTGCATTATCGAGCAATCCCAGCTGGGACTGAAACTGATCCGCGGCACTTTCGTAATAGCGGATCGCTAATTGATCTTTACCCAGTTTTGCGTAATTGGTGGGTATCGCGAGTATTGCTTCCTGGGTGGGAGCGTCTATCGCATTGTTGCGCAGCAGTAACCGCCAGGGGATAAGTGCCTTGTCAAACTGATCGAGGCGGAACCAGGCCCAGCCAGAGGCGAGTAGCGCTTCGTTACTTAACGGACCTTGCAGGCGTATGCGTGACAGGCTGGTCAAAGCGGCTTGCGGCTGCTGCATGCGCAACAGTTTCAGGCCCAGCGACAGGTTGGCCTGATCGCGCAATGCGCGTAGTTCGTCCGAGCCAGCCTGCATCTGTCCGATTTGTTCGAGCAGATATTTCCCCTGTTCGAATCCATCCGCCTCGATCAAAGAAACCGCGAGGTTATAGCGCGCGTAAATTTTCCAGATTGACTGCGAGGCGATACTGTTGCTCAGGTCAGCGGCGCTGTCGTATTGCTGATTGCCGAGCAACAGCGAAGTCAGCAAATACTTGCGCTCGGCTTCTATGGCCGGAGGAAGACTGTTATTGATACGCGACAATAAGTCGCTAGCCATGTCGAAATTGCCCTGCTCGAAATTGAGTCGCGCCAGGTTGAACCAGATTCGATTCTGTATCGAATCCGAAGTTTTGGCATCGAGCAGGCGCGCAAACAATTGCTGGGATTCGTTGAAAAGTCCGTAGCCGTAGTAAAGATCGGCGAGCAGTAATTCGGACTCATCTTTTTGGCGATGCTTGCCCGGCCGCTGGTCAGAAATCAACAGTTGTGTAATCGCGCCGAGTTCATGTTGCTGAAAGAATTGAAACAGTGCGCGCCCGTAATCAAGATCCTCGACGCGATGCTCGCCTGGAGATCGCGTTGCCGCGAGCGTGCCCAGGGGCAGGGCGCAGAATAGCAGTAATAGCAAGCCAGCCCGGCGCGGCCTGCTCAAAGTTGCCACATCGATTGGGGCTTTATTCCCAGACACGCGCATCGAATTCGGGTTGTTCCTTGCTGCTGTCATCCTTGATCACAAACTCGACAAACTGGGGCTCGCTGGTTTTTTCGATAACAAGAGTTTTACCGCGCCTGTAGTCACGTCCCTGCGGGCCGACGCCGGTAAATATGGCAATGATTTCGTGTTCGCCGGTGGCCAGGTTGCCGATATACAGGCGTTGCACGCCACCGCGCCGCAGTGCGGCCAGTTCGCGTTCAGTGTAGAGGTGGTTGGAGATATTCTTGTTGTCGATTTTCAGTTGCACGGAATCCAGCGCAAACAGGCTACCGGCGTTGATCGACAAAAATATACTGAACTGGGTATTGGCAGGGAACAGCAGGTCTTCTTCCAGAATAAACAGGTCCCTGTTCAATTCGAGCACTTCCTTTTTCAGCGCTTCGATGCTGGAGTGACCTGCAGCGACAGGATTAGCATCAGCGTAGTGATCAGTGTTTTAAATGTCATAACTGCCTTATCAGGTAAATCGGTTCTGTTATTGTGCCGCTTCGGGCGTCTGCAATCCCGACGAGTAATGCATTTTGCCATGATTGTCGATGATGATCGCGTCGATACCGTTGAGGCTTTCTACCAGGGCCATTCCTGCTTCGGCACCGAGTACGAAAATAGTAGTCGATAAGGCATCGGTTGTCATTGCGTCGGCGCCGGTGACAGTGGTGCTCCAGCTGCCTTTGGCGGAACGACCGGTAGCCGGATTGATAATGTGGTGTACACGGTTGCCCTGATCGATATAAAAACGCTCGTAGTCACCCGAGGTCGAGATGGCGCTATCGCTGAGCGGCAGTCGTAGCGCCAGTTGCTTGTCGTCGCGCGGGTGCTGTATGCCAATAATCCACGGTCGCCCCTGCTTGTCACCGATGATACGACTGTCGCCGCCAGCGCTAACCATGGCCTGCTCGATGCTGCAGAGACGCAAAATACTAATTGCGCGATCCACCGCATAGCCCTTGGCGATACCGCCTAGATCGATGCGCACGCCGCTGACGCTGAAGCCTATCTTGTTGTTAGCGAGCTTGATGTTGCGGTAGTTGATCGCCGGCAGTTTGGACAGGACCTCTTCGTCGCTGGGTTGTAACTGTTTACGGTAATCATAGGCGTAACCGATGCTGGCGTAAGTGATATCGAAAGCACCGGCGGAGATATCTGAAAAGTATAGCGAGCGCTCAACCAGATAAGCCATTTCCTCGCTAATACTTACCGCCGAGATGGCAGCGTTGTTATTGATAAACGACAGTTCGCTGGAGTCTATGTAGGGGCTCATCAATTCGTCGATGCGGTGCATTTCGTCAAACACTTTTTCTGCGCAGAGATCGGCAGTGGCGCGATCCTCGTGCCAGAGATCCACGGAAATGCGCGTTCCCATAATATCGCGCTGTTGCTGGTACCAGGCAGCCTCGGCTGGGGCCAGAAGACACAGGTTTAACCATAGTAACCAGTAGCGGATTTTCACTGGCCTGTGACTGCGGTGGCCGCTAGCCACCCGAAAATCCGACATGGTAATTTAACCGCGGCGAATAGTTATACGGCACCGAAAGCGATAAAGCTGTCCAGGCTAGCCTGACCACCGAGACCATGGTTGGGGAACAGGTTGGTAAATGCCGAGGTATCCCCCGGGGAAACATCACCGTTCGCGGCCATGTAGTTCAGCAGGACCATGTTGACCAGCAGGTTCACATTGTTGGCCGCCGGTGTGGCCGAAGTCACCACCGAGGCATCGCCACTCATGCGGCCGATTTGACGGCTGCCAACCAGACTGGGCGGTGCCAGCGGATCGAACAAAAGGAAATAGGAGCAGGCCGTCGAGGAATTGTCGCCGGTCCATTGTCCTTTGCCGCCACCACCGAGTATCAGGCCTTCGCCGCTTCCACTACTGGCGCTATCGTCGGGCATGCCATTGCTGAAAACAGAACCATCGCTGAAGACATAAACCATCAAGGGTTTGTTTAACAGGCGCGCGTATTCGAGACAGGCGCCGATACAACGACCTGCACGCAGGTCACGGTTTTCGCCGGTACGTCGATCGCCGGTATGATAATCGTAGCCGCCCATGGTGATACAGCCACCCGCGGCATAACCATTCATCACCATCTTCATCACCGAAGCGGTTTTGCGAAACTCGCCGTCGTTGGCCAGCTCCGTGGGCGAGAAAATGCCCGGGTTGATATCCGTGTCCAGGGTGGGATCGACTACCTGGCCGGCAAAGCGTTCGGCGATGTCGGCGGCCTTGAGGTAGCCGCAACGTACCAGGTCCTTGATGACGAGGTCATTGGTCAATCCTGTACTCATAGTGCCTAGCTGTAATTTTTTGTGGGTAACCCGGGCGATCGACTCCATTACCGCGGTGACGTCATCCGGACCGAGTATCGCGGTCAGGTCACCAACATCCACCAGTCCGGTGACGTCGCTGGGACGATCGACCTTGGTAGGGCGGAACTCGGGATCGATAAACATCGCCGGAGACATGGAATTTCCACCGGAATCGCTGCTGCGTGAACCGATCAGATCGACAACGCTGCCGCGTGCGCCGGTTCTGGCCAGTCCGTATAGCGGGTTGTGCGGGTTGTTGCCGGTATCATTGTCGGAACGCGCCGGAATCACGCATCCATCGATATTACCGATACAGGCGCTGGCTTTCTCGAGTATGC
>CAXBMV010000391.1:0-3944 GCA_963976575.1 uncultured Gammaproteobacteria bacterium
CCCTGCAGAATGCGGTCTGGTCGATGGCAGTTATCGCCTCACCGAGAGGCAGGCTCAGGCTATCCTCGATTTGCGCCTGCATAAACTGACCGGGCTGGAACAGGATAAAATCATTTCCGAGTATCGCGAAATTCTCGAAAAGATCGAAGATTTCCTCGACATACTGAATCGTGACGAACGCCTCAAGCAGGAAATTCATCGCGAGCTGGAGGAAATCAAGCAGGAATTCTCCGACCCGCGCCGAACCGAGATTCTAATCGACCACTCCGACCTGACCGTCGAAGACCTGATCAGCGAAGAAGATGTGGTGGTTACCATTTCGCACCTGGGTTATGCCAAGGCGCAGCCGCTGGAATCCTATAGCGCGCAGCGACGCGGGGGCCGCGGTAAGGCCGCGACAAAGGTAAAAGACGAAGACTTCGTCGAACAAATGTTCGCTGCTTCCACGCACGACACGCTGTTGTGCTTTTCCACGCGCGGCAAGGTTTACTGGCAAAAAGTCTACCAGTTGCCGATAGGCAGCCGTACCGCGCGCGGACGGCCGATGATCAATCTGTTACCGCTGGAAGAAAACGAACGTATTACCGCTATATTACCGGTGCGTGAATACCCGGAAGACCAGTTTATCTTTTTCGCCACGGCCAGTGGCAAGGTCAAGCGAACCTCGCTGGCGAGTTTCTCGCGACCGCGTGCAAACGGAATCATTGCTCTGGACCTGCGCGATGAGGATAGCCTGATAGGCGTTGCTCTGACCGATGGCGGGGCAGACCTGCTGCTGTTTACCAGTGCCGGCAAGGGTATACGAATCGCCGAAAAAGATGTTCGCGCAATGGGCAGAACCGCGGCCGGTGTGCGCGGCATAAAGATCAAGAAAACCGACGAGGTTATCTCCTTGATAGCCACCAGCGATGACGAGGGGCAAATCCTGTTCGCCACCGAAAACGGCTATGGCAAACGCACTCAATTGGAAGACTTTTCGGTGCAGGGCCGGGGTGGCCAGGGTGTTATTTCAATTAAGACCTCGTCCCGTAACGGGGCTGTGATCGGTGCTATCAAAACCAAAGGAGACGAGGAAATCATGTTGATCAGCAACGGCGGCACTCTGGTGCGTACGCCGGCTGAAGATATTTCCATACTCGGTCGCAATACCCAGGGTGTCACCCTGATTCGACTCGGTGGCGACGAGCAATTGGTGCAAATCGAGCCAGTGGCAGCCAGCGTCGAAGACGTCGTTGAAGCCGAAGGTGAAGCCGGTCCCGAGGCGGAGGCCTGACACAATCGATGGATGAACAGGAACTCAGCAAGCTACGTCAGCAAATCGACAGCATCGATGAGCAGTTGCTGGAATTATTCAACCAGCGTGCCGGTCGAGCGATGGATGTCGCCGGGGTCAAGCGTGCGCAAAACGGCGGCAACGAAGACGATATTAATTTCTTCCGTCCGGAGCGCGAAGCGCAGGTAATCAAGCGCCTGAAAGGGCTGAATAAAGGACCGCTTAGCGATGACGAGGTAGGACGCCTGATTCGCGAAGTCATGTCTGCCTGTCTGGCGCTGGAGCAACCGCTGAAGATTGCTTACCTTGGACCCGAGGGCACTTTTACGCAAAGCGCGGCTTACAAACATTTCGGACATTCGGTTACCACTGTTCCCATGAGCAGTATCCCCGATGTATTCAATTCGGTGGAAGCGGTGGACGCCAACTATGGTCTGGTGCCAGTGGAAAATTCTACCGAGGGCGTTATCAGCCATACCCTTGATATGTTTATCGACTCCAGCCTGAAAGTTTGTGGCGAGGTCGAAATCCCTATTCATCACCATCTCGCTGCGCAAACTCAGGATGTCGCCAACATCAGGCATATCTATTCCCACCAGCAATCTTTTGCCCAGTGCCGTCGCTGGCTGGATCAGAATTTTCCTGGTATCGAGCGTATTCCGGTCAGCAGTAATGCCGAGGCAGCAAGAATCGCGGCCGTGGAGGAACACAGCGCTGCTATCTGCGGATTGCTCGCGGTCGAGATTTTCAATCTGAAAATTTGCTATGAAAACATCGAGGACCTGTCAGACAATACCACTCGCTTCGTCATCATCGGAGCGCAGGAAATCGCGCCCAGTGGCAACGACAAGACTTCTTTGTTGATTTCGACGAAGAATCAACCAGGTGCATTGCTGCGATTACTGCAACCGTTATCGGACAATAACATCAGCATGAATAAAATCGAGTCGCGCCCGGCCCAGGGGCACAAGTGGGCTTATGTCTTTTTCATCGACATCGATGGCCATCAGCAGGATGGCGATGTGAACAAGGCACTGGACCAGCTGAAACAGCAGTCATCGTTGTTCAAAATACTTGGCTCTTACCCGAAAGCATCACTCTGATGTCTGTGATCGATAGCGCGCTGCTGCAAATCAGGCAATTGCAGCCATATACCCCGGGTAAGCCCGTAGAAGAACTCGAGCGTGAGCTGGGCATTGCCAATGCGGTCAAACTTGCCTCAAATGAAAATCCGTTGGGCTGCTCTCCACGGGTTTCGCAGGCCATAGCTGCGGCCTGTAAAAACATCGCTTTATACCCCGACGCCAACGCCTACTACCTGAAACGGCAGCTCGCTCAAAAACTTGCGATCAAGGCAGATCAAATCACCATCGGTAACGGTTCCAACGACGTGCTCGACCTGGTGGCGCGCAGTTTTCTCGACGCTGGCAGCGAAGCGATTTACAGCGAATACGCTTTTCTGGTTTACCCGCTGGTGATCCAGGCCTGCGGTGCCAGCGCGAAAGTGGCTGCGGCGAAATCCTTTGGCCATGATCTGGATGCAATGCTGGAATTGATCAACCCGAAGACCCGGTTGATTTTTATTGCCAACCCAAATAACCCGACCGGCACATGGTTAAAGCGTGATGAACTGCATCACTTCCTGCAAAAGGTACCCGCCGATGTAGCCGTAGTTATCGACGAAGCCTATTTCGAATATGTCGATGAAGCCGACTATCCCGATAGCCTGCAATGGCTGGAGCATTTTCCCAACCTGATCGTGACGCGCACTTTTTCGAAGATATATGGACTCGCTGGCCTGCGTATCGGTTACGCAGTTTCCAGTGCCGGGCTATGCGATTTGTTTAATCGGGTGCGGCAGCCTTTCAATGGTAATGCGCTGGCTCTTAGCGCGGCCATGGCGGCGCTGGATGACGAGGATTTCGTGCAGCAAAGCCGCGCCAACAATCTTCAAGGCCTGGTATTTCTGCGTGGCTGGTGTGAGCAAAAGGGTATCGAATACATCCCCTCGGTGGGAAATTTTCTTAGCGTCAGTTTTGCAGATTCCTGTACCCAGGTTTGCCAGTCGTTGATGCAGCGGGGCGTGATTACACGACCAATCGCCAACTATGGCATGGCTGATTACCTGCGCATTAGTATTGGTACGCCAGCGCAACTCGACCGCCTGGTGCAGGCACTGGATGACATCCTGTGATTAATCGGCTAGCCATCATAGGCGTAGGTTTGATCGGCAGCTCGCTGTCGCTGGCGCTGAAGCAGGCTGGCAAGGTAGGCGAGGTAATCGGTTACGGGCGCGAGCGCAAAAATCTGCAGAAGGGCGTCGAACTGGGTGTACTCGACGTTATCGCCGGGAGTATTGCCGAAGCCGCTGCCACGGCCGATGTGATAGTTATTGCGGTGCCGCTGGGCGCCATGGAATCAGTGTTTTCCGAGCTGGCGCCGGTTATCAACGAGCGCAGCGTCATTACCGATGTCGGCAGTGCCAAGGGCTCGGTGGTCGATATTGCCAGGCAAGCGCTGGGCGCAAGCTTTTCCCGTTTTGTCCCCGGACACCCCATCGCTGGCGCCGAAAAGAGTGGTGTCGAAGCCGGACTACCCAATCTTTTCCAGGGACGTCGTGTTTTGCTAACACCATTACCCGAGACCAGCCAACAAGCGATTTCCGTGGTCA
>CAXBMV010000392.1:0-3943 GCA_963976575.1 uncultured Gammaproteobacteria bacterium
GCAGTGACCGACTGGGAAGTGAAGGAATACCTGCGGTTGTTTTAGGTCATGCAGGAAAGCCATTCCACTTTCAGTCCTGCCGATTTCGAGTTGCAGTCGGGTGTTGTAATACCCGACCTGCAACTGGCCTATAAAACCTACGGCAAGTTAAACGCCGCGGCCGACAATGTCGTGCTACTGCCGACTTTTTATACCGGCAGCCATGGCCGCAACGAAGGCTTCTTCGGCGCCGGTCGAGCGATAGATCCGGCGCGCCATTTTATTGTTTCGGTGAATTTATTCGGCAATGGAATTTCCTCGTCGCCCAGCAATAGCGCCGCTCCTTTTGATGGCCCCAGGTTTCCATCGATCACGCTATACGACAATATCCGCGCGCAACATCGCCTGCTCACCGAAGAACTCGGTGTCAGCAGCCTGGCGCTGGTTACCGGCTGGTCGATGGCTGGTTGCCAGTCCTTCCAGTGGGGCGCGCAATACCCCGACTTCGTGCGCGCGATACTGCCGTTCTGCGCCTCGGCAAAAACCTCTGAACACAACATCGTTTTCCTCGAAGGCGTGAAGGCAGCTTTGCAGGCCGATGCGGTTTACGACAACGGTGAATACAACAGCCCGCCGGTAAAAGGGCTCAAGGCCTTCGGCCGGGTTTATGCTGGCTGGGCCTTTTCGCAAACCTTTTACCGCGAGCAAATGTATCGCTTGAAAGGATTCGACAGCGCCGAAGCCCTGCTGCTGGACTGGGAACAGGATCACCTCGACTGGGATGCCAACGACCTGCTGTGCAAGCTCGATACCTGGCAACATGGCGACATCAGCGCCAATCATCTCTATGGCCACGACTTCCATGCGGCGCTAAAAGCCATCAAGGCGAAAACCATCGTCATTGCCTGCGATAACGATCTCTACTTCCGCCCCGAAGACAACCAGATCGAAATCGAACAAATCGCCGGGGGAGAATTGCGTATCTACCAATCTCCCTGGGGACATTGCGTCGCATCACCGGGAAACAGCCCGGAATTCTCCGATTATCTCGACCGTTGCATAGCCGAATTACTTACCTGATTTTCAACCCTGGAGTACAAACATGACAGCACCAAGTGTATTTAGAATCGCCGACATACAAGATCGTATCGACAACCTGCCAGAAAGCGGCACCTTCATCAAACCCTTCGTCACCATGGAGCACAGCGATTCGATGTGCGGCGGCATCAATGCCCTGAACAAGATTTCGGTTCCCTGGGACTTGACCTGCGACGAGTTGATTTACTGTCTGCAGGGTACTTTTCGCCTGGTGGTCGAAGACATCGGCTACGAGCTCAACCCGGGTGACCTGATGTTTGTACCCAAGGACAATCACGTCAAGTACGAATGCGATGACAAGTGTGTCATTTTTTACTCGGCTTACCCGGTCGACTGGAAGCAACGCGCCGGTATCACCCACGTACCCGGTATCGACGCCGACGAGATGCCCGCACCTTATCAAAAATGACACTCGACCAGGTCATTGAAACCTATCTCAAGGGCTGGGAACTGGGCGATGGAATGCTCAGTCTCAGCGCCACCGCTGCGCATTTTTATTACGACGATCCAAATACCGGGCGCATTACAAGAGATGGTTTTGTCGATTTTGTCGAAGACTTCAAACGTGCCGCGATCGAGATGGGCGCCAGTCCCGGTGCATCACCCTTCTTGCGTTACAGCGACACCGTCATTCAGAGAAATAAAGAAGAAGCCACCATCTGGTGCTGGTGGCAGGCGCAGGGTACAGACTTACAGGGCAGCGCATTGATCAAGGCCACCAGCGAAGGTATATTGCATGAAAAAATCGCCTACTTCTCGCGGCTGCCTTAGGCAGGTTTTTTATTCTCCGCGCAGAATCCTGTCGATCACACCTTCGTCGCGCAGCGCCTTGATCGCGGCATTGATCTGAGGAATTAACTGGCTCGCCGCCGATTTCTTCGACAGGCCGATGTAAAACACTTCGGAGAGTACCGCTTTTCGCGCCGGCCGAATTTGAGCCTCAGGGTACCGTCTGGCGAAGCTGTAACCGACCACGTCGTTCGCCAGCGCCAGGTCGATACGATCATTGGCCAGCATGGCAAACAGTTGCTGCACACTCGGCGCCGTGAGCACATTCAACTCGCCAGTCTCTATGCCTCTATCGATCAGATCTCCATTGCTGTAGCCCTGGGTAACTCCCACCCGATAGGGCTTCAAGTCTTCGATGTGGTTCCAGTCGAATCCTCTACGCTTGCTCGCATGTGAATACCAGATCAGGTTTTCACCGGTCATCAGCGGCTCACTGAACAGCATGTAGGCTTCGCGTTCTGCGGTCTTCAGTAAAACAGGGATGCCATCGCTATAGCCATCTTCGACTTCACGCAAGGCACGTTTCCAGGGAATGAGCGGAAAGCGCACATCTACTGTCTCGATACGCTCGAACACTCTTGCCAGGATTTCGACGACGACACCGCTGCTGGCATCCTCGCCGAGCTTGCCATCGACATAGGGTGGCCAGGGGTCACCTACCAGGCGCACTGTTTGCGCTGCTTCGATAATTTGCGCAAAGCTTAGCGTCAGTATCAGCGCGCAGAGTTTCGCCAGGCCGCTCAACCGTCCTGGTTTGTAGGAAAGCATATTTTTCATGTTAATCATTCCATTTTAGTTCGAGCTGATCGGGTAGACATTGCTGCCGCTTACCAGCTTGAAACGTTCTTCAAACTCACTCACCGGCATCGGCCGACCAAGCAGGTAACCCTGCAACAGATCACAGCCACAGTCAGCCAGTTCCTGGCGCTGCTCTTCGGTTTCTACACCCTCGGCAACCACGTGTATATTCAAAGCCCGGCCCATCGCCACGATGGTGCTCAACACCACCGCAGAACGCTGCGATCCGGAGACAAAGGAGCGGTCGATCTTGAATTCATCTATCGGCAATCGGGTCAGGTAGGCCAGCGAGGAATAGCCCGTACCAAAGTCATCGATGCTGACCTGTATGCCCCGCTTACGCAGCAGGTTCAACTTTTCGAAACTTTGATCGAGGTTGTGCATCAAAATCGTTTCGGTTATCTCGATGGCGAGCAGGCGAGGGTCGACACCATATCTGGCGACGATATCCAGCACGCGATCGACGAACCCATCCTCGGCCAGTTGCCGCCCCGAGACGTTCACCGAAATCGGTAGCGCAGTATCACCCCAGCGCCGCAGAGTTTTGCAGGCTTCTCCTATTACCCATTCGCCTATCTCCAGAATCAACCCGGATGTTTCTGCAATCTCGATGAATTCGGTAGGCGGTATCGATCGTCCGTTATATTTCCAGCGCAGCAAGGCTTCGCTGGCGCAGAGTTTTAAATGTACCGCGTCGAATTGCGGTTGCAGGTGAATTTCCAGCTCGTCCCGCTCTATCGCGCCCGCGAGCGCTGACTCCATGGCCATGCCGAAGTCCACCGCCTGGCTCATGTCTTCGGAGAACAGGTGCCACTTTACTGCCGGGTTCGACTTGGCCTTGTACATGGCCAGGTCAGCATTGCGCATCAGCACTTCTGCAGAGTCACCATCCTCGGGATAAATAGCGATGCCGAGGCTGGCATTGCTGCGCAGATTATGTCCTTCGATCTGGAAGGGCAGGGAAAGCGCATCGACAATTCGCCGCACCACCGCGATCACCGGTTTGATATTTTCGACCGGGAGCACGATAAGAAATTCATCACCGCCAAGCCTGCCCACCGAGTCTTCCTCGCGCAACTGCCCCAGGAGCGTAATCGCCACACGTTGCAGCAGACGATCCCCTATATCGTGTCCCAGGGAGTCGTTAACCTTCTTGAAGCGATCAAGATCGATGAAGATTACGGCAACGTGTCGCGAGGAACGATCTGCAGAAGCCAGCAGTGTCGCAAGATGCTCCTGTATCAATGTACGGTTGGGTAGATTGGTGAGTGGATCTCGC
>CAXBMV010000393.1:0-3938 GCA_963976575.1 uncultured Gammaproteobacteria bacterium
GCGTCGAGACGCCGATGCTCGATGCGGTGCTGGGCAAGCGTCCGGTTTTCGTCACTTTCGCCCTGATCGTCATACTCAGCCTGCCATTCCTGTTCGCCATTATTCCCGCGGAACTGGCGCCCGCCGAAGACGATGGCGTGGTCATGGCGATGGCCACCGCACCGGACAACGCCAACCTCGATTATGTGCAGACACATATGGCCCAGATCAGCAAGCTTGTACAAGAGGCGCCGGAAGTGGTTACTTCGCTCGGTATCGTCGGTGTTCCCTCGTCCAACCAGGGACTGGCGATTGCGCCGCTGGTGCCCTGGAGCGAACGCGATGCCAGTGTCAAGGAAGTTCTCGGTCGAATCACCGGGCCATTGAAAGACATGCCCGGAATTTCGGCAACAGCCTTTTCGATGCCAGCCCTGCCAGGCGCTTCCAGCGGCTTACCGGTGCAGTTTGTTATTACCAGCCCCGGCGATTACAGAACCCTGTATCAGGTAGCCCAGGATGTACAAAAAGCTGCCAGCGAAAAAGGCTTGTTTATCTTTTCCCAGCTGGATATGAGCTACGGCGCTGCGCTGGTTGATGTCACAATCAATCGCAACAAGGCCGGCGCCTACGGTGTCAGCATGAAAGACATCGCCGACACCCTGGCGATTCAAATGGGAGATGGTTCGGTAAATCGCATCAGTATCAACGGTCGCGGTTACGAAGTCATTCCGCAAGTTGTTCGCGCCGATCGACTGACGCCTGAAGCCATTGGAAGATTTCACGTTATTTCGCAAAATGGCACACCGGTGCCTTTGCGCAACCTGGTGGATTTCAAGGTCGAGGGACAGCCGCGTTCGCTGAACCAGCTGAATCAAGTCAACGCGGTCACGCTGGGTGCGGTACTGATGCCTGGCGGCAGCATGGGTGAGGCGATTGCCTACCTGCGCGACCAGGTCGGGGCCTCTTTGCCGGAAGGCTACGCCTTCGAATTCCTCGGTGAATCCCGCCAGTTTGTGCAGGAGGGTTCGTCCTTGTACATGACCTTCCTGCTGGCGTTATTCATCGTCTTCCTGGTATTGGCGGCACAGTTTGAAAGCCTGCGCGATCCGCTGGTGATCCTGGTATCGGTACCTATGGCTGTTTGCGGGGCGTTATTATTGCTCGGCTTTGGACTGGCCACGCTGAATATCTATACCCAGATTGGCCTGATTACCTTGATTGGATTGATTACCAAGCACGGAATCCTGATGTGTGAAGTGGCGAAGGAACAGCAAATCCAAGCCGGGTTAAACCGTATCGAGGCAATTCGGTATGCCGCCAGGATCCGTCTGCGTGCGATCCTGATGACGACTGCGGCGACCGTCGCCGGTTTGGTACCCCTGCTGTTATCACAGGGCGCCGGTGCCAACAGTCGCTTCGGTATCGGTCTGGTTATCGTCGCCGGCCTGTCAATCGGTACATTGTTTACCCTGTTCGTATTGCCAGTGGTGTATAGCTATATCGCATCGAAGCACAAACCGCTTCCGATATTCGATGAAAACGCGCCGGCACCACAAAGATTACGGGTGGATGAATCACCGGCCAGTTAAAGGCCGGTCAATCAACAGTTAACAAGATCAGGATTATGAAACCTTTATTCAGGAAAATGATTGTGGCGGCCAGTCTGCTCGCCTTGCCCGTCAGCGCTCAGGCCGAAAGCCTGTCACAACTGGTGGAAAAGGCGTTGTTGCAGGACGCCAGCTACGCGGCTGCCCGCGAAAACTGGTTGGCCTCGCAGCAGCTCTTGCCTCAGGCTCAGTCTGCATTGAAGCCGCGTGCCGAGTTGAGTGCCTCCGCTTATCAAAATCATCTCGACAGTGATGAAATTCCCGGGGCACAGGACTATCCCTCGGCCAATCTGCAGCTGACACTGCGCCAACCCCTGTATCGAAAGCAAAACGACATCGCCCTGCAACAGGCTGAACTGCAGGTCGCCCAGGCAGAAGTCGCGCTCGCGCAGGCACGTCAGAGTTTGATATTGCGCGTCGCCCAGGCCTATGTTGACCTGCTCGACGAAAATGCCAATGCGGAGTTACTGGCGGCGCAGCTGGAAGCTTCCAGCGCAAGCATGGCGCAGGCGCAGCGGCGTTATGATCTTGGCAGCAACACGCTAACCGACATAGAGGAGGCGCGTTCGCGTCTGGACTTGATCAAGGCACGGGTGATCGCGACCAATAATAATGTGCAGCTCAGGCGTCGTGCATTGACTGCAATACTGGGTAGCCCCGCAGCCGACGTGGATTCGCTGTCGTTGGCCTTGCCTGCGCAGACACTGGCCTTTAGCGACCTCGACCTGTGGATTGAGAAATCCAGGCAGGGCAATCCACAGCTGCGTATCCAGCAAATCGCTTCGCAACTGGCCAGACGTGAAATCAGACGCCAGGAATCTCTCGATAATGCAACCCTGGATCTGGTATTCAGCCACCAGCTGGATATATCGGACGGCGAACAGGCCTATGGTCTTGGTAACGACAGCAATGCCAGCCGTATCGGCCTGCAACTGAATATTCCCTTGTATACAGGCGGCGGCAGCGCAGCCCTGCAACGCGAAGCCGGTTACCGCGCCAATGCGGCCAGCTTTGAAGAAGAAAATGCGCGTCGTCTCGCCGAGTTTGATACCAGCCAGGCTTTTCTCAGTCTGGTTAATGGCATTGCCCAGATGGAGGCGTTGAAGCAGGCGGTGCGCTCCAGCGAGTCGTCGTTGCAGGCAAGCCTGCGTGGCTGGGAGCTGGGTACGCGAACCACCGCAGATCTACTCGACGCGCAGCAACAGCTTTACAGCGCACAGCGGGATTTAAACCAGGCCCGGTATCAGGTGATGATGAACCGCCTAAGGCTTTACGCGTCGGTGGGTGAACTCGACGATGATAAGCTGTTGCAGATATGACTGTCGCAACAAAGAGGCCTGGCAGACGCTTAAGTCGTCTTCCTGCTAATGTTCTGAGCAATGGATTACCCACCAGGGTTATTTTCGCGTTGCTGCTACTGGGTAGCCTTGCGCCACGGTTACACGCGGCTGAAGCGACGAGCAGCGACAGAACAGTATTTGCACTGGGTCTTGTCAGCCTGCCGAAATACGAGGGCTCGGCACAGAGGGAAGAGAAAATCTTACCTTTGCCAAGCATGCGCAGAGGGCGGTGGTCGCTGGGCTTCATTGAAGGAGTTCACTATAACCTCTCTGGCAATAGAGACATTCAGCATGGCCCCCAATTAGCTTATTCATTTGGTCGCGATGAAAATGACGCCGCAATTTTGCAGGGCATGGGTGATATCGATTCGGGATTGACCCTGGGATATATTCTCAGGTTTCCCGTAGATGCATTCAAACTGGGCATTGGCTATCACCAGGCCACAGCGAAGAATGCTCGCGGCAGCCGCGTGGAACTGCGCGGAGGATACGATTACCCCCTGTCGGCGCAACATATCCTCGGTGTCGGTCTGTCGGCTGGTTGGGTCGATTCGCGTTATGCGGAAAACTATTTCAGTGTGAGTGAATCCCAGGCGATGAATTCTGCTTTGCCTGTTTATACAGCCAAGGCAGGTTTCAAAAAACTGGGTGTGGAACTCAAATGGACCTACCTGATTGACCGGCAATGGTTCGGCTTAGTGAGGTTTACCGGGTCAAGATTAGTCGGCTCTATTGCCGATAGTCCGATAGTAGAGAGCAAATCTCAGCAAATGGCGATGTTCCTGCTCGGCTACAATTTTGAGTAGCCAGCTTCACACCCGGTTATAACGGGTAAATGATTTCAGCTACGAGGCTGGCCGGCTGATTTTATTTCTACCCGGGGTACATTGCGTTGAGCCAGCCAGGCTTCCAGTTCGCTGACCTCAAGTGCCGGGCTATACAGGTAACCCTGCGAGAGACTACAGCCCAGTTGGCTCAGCATTTCGGCTTGCTCGATTGTTTCAACCCCTTC
>CAXBMV010000394.1:0-3922 GCA_963976575.1 uncultured Gammaproteobacteria bacterium
TTTTATCGTACGCTGCAAACAAACCAGGCAGGTAACGGGCTGGGTCTGGCGATTAGTCAGGAAATTGCCGAGCGACTAAATGGAAAAATTTCAATTTCTAATCGAGAAGCAGGCGGATTGTGTTTTCGATACGAGCAAGAACGGATTTCGGGTGACGATGCTTTTTTACATGGAGCAAACAACCCGGGCATTCCGAAGCGTCAAGAAAAATCGAGTAAGCAGTCATAAGCACAAAACTAACCGAGACAACCTATGAGTTACCATGAAGTGCACCGATCACAGCGGGTTGGCTGGCTTGGTTGCCGGGGCAATGTCGATGGCTGCTGGCGAATATGTGTCTGTAAGCTCACAGGCAGATACCGAGAATGCTGATTTAGCGCTTGAAAAAAGGTCGCTAGAAAAAAATTTCGAGTATGAGAAAGTTGAGCTGGCGCAGATTTACGAAAGCAGAGGACTTGAACCATATTTGGCCAGGCAGGTCGCAGAAAAACTGATGGCTCATGACGCACTCGGGGCGCATGCTCGAGACGAAATTGGATTGTCGCAAACTACTAGCGCAGAACCCATACAGGCAGCATTATTTTCCGCAGGGGCGTTTACTATTGGAGCTGCTCTCCCATTATTCGTGGCATGGATTGTATCTGGCCGCGCATTAATTGCGCTAGTTGCTGGATCCTCCTTGTTATTTCTGGCAGTTCTCGGTGGCCTGGCAGCAAAGGTTGGCGGTGCCACAATTACTGTTGGTGCAATACGGGTAACTTTCTGGGGTGCATTTGCTATGGCGCTAACCGCAGCTGTTGGTCGAGTATTTTCCGTAGTTGTCTGACAGGCCTGAAAACGGTTCTCGTCAAAGCGGGTCTAGCCCGCACAGCAGGAAAGTTTTGAAACGTCCTTGTCGAAGGTCTGCGCCGCGAGCTTCAAGCCTTCTACCGTGGTCAGATAAGGGAAAATCATTTCGCCGAGTTCTGTGACTGTCATGCCGACCTTGATCGCGATAGCAGCGGTTTGAATGCTGTCGGCACCTTCGGCTGCGAGTATCTGCGCACCGATCAGTTTGTTTGTCGCGGCGTCTGCAACCAGCTTGATCAGCCCGCGCGTATCCCTGGCGGCAAGCGCGCGCGGCAAATGTTCCAGGCCGAGTATTGATGTTCTTACCTTGTAGCCAGCGGCGCTGGCCGCGGCCTCGCTCAAGCCCACCATGGCGACCTGCGGGTCGGTAAATACTACTTCCGGCATCACCGAGTTGTCGTACTTTCGACTATCGCCGTTGAGCGCGTTATGCGCGGCAATCTTCGCGCCGTTGGCGGCCATGTAGACAAACATATCCTGGCCGGTGACATCGCCGGCCGCATAAATACCACTGCGCGTGGTACGCATGCGATCGTCGACCTTGATGCCGGCATTGGTCAGTAATTCCACGCCTATGGTTTCGAGATCCATATGGTCCGTGTTGGGACGTCTGCCGGCGGCCACCAGAACCTGTTCGGCGACAAGTTCCTGCTGCCTGCCATGCTGTTCGTAGGCAAGGCGTATGTCCGCATTCCTGCTGATGGATTTGTAGCTGGCCGCGCAGATAACCTTAATACCCTCGTCTTCCAGTGATTTTTGCAAGGCTTCGCTAATCTCGGGTTCTGCCGATGTCAAAAGGCGCGAGCGACAGATGATGGTCACCTTGCTGCCCATGCGCGCAAACATTTGTCCCAGCTCGCAACCGATTACACCACCGCCTATGACCATCATGCTGGCGGGCAGGTGATCGATCTCGAGTGCGCTGGTACTGGTCAGGTAGGGGATACTATCGAGACCTTCGATCGGTGGCAGCGACGCGGAACTGCCGGTAGCGATAATGATTTTGTCCGCCACGAGTGTTTCTCCATCGACGGAAACGCCATTTTCGAGTAAACGCGCCTTGCCAGGGTAATAGTTGATTGACTCATAAGAAGGCAGCAGGTCGATGTATTTCGCCTGGCGCAGCTGCGCCACCAGATCTGATTTGCCTGCCATCAGCGCCGACCAGTCGGTGACCATGCCGCGAGCTTCAAGCCCGTGAAAACGCTCTGCTGTTTTTGCCTGATGCAGAGTTTCCGCGGCGCGAATCATCGTCTTCGATGGTACGCAGCCGACGTTGACACAGGTACCACCGATGCTGCCATGACCGATCAGGGCCACGCGTGCGTCCTGTTCTGCGGCGGTGATCGCGGCCGAAAAACCCGCCGAGCCGGCGCCTATGATGGCGAGGTCATAGCCTTGTTTGATCGTCTTCATCAGGCTCAGGGTTTCAGTGCCGATGGAAACCCTGCATTGCCGGTCGCCTCGGTAAGCGCTGCAATGTTGGTGATGGCATCGTCGAAAGTGACCAGCGCTTCCTTGTCTTCCAGCGAAGCGCTCGCGCTGATAACGCCTTCAACTTTTTTCAGCGCTGACTTCACCTGGTAAGGGCAGGACTGGCAAGTCATGCCCTCGACTTTCAATACAACGGATTGTTCCGCGGCCAACAGGCTAGTCGGCATCATCATAATGGCGCCCAGAAAGGGTAGTAGAATATTTTTGATCATTTTAGTTTCCTCGATAATCAGGGTAAGTAAGGCTCTATGCTGGAAAACCAGTAAGGGAATGTCAGCGCGATCAATACGAGCAGGCTGCCGCTCCATAAACCCGCCTTAACCAGGCGGCCTGGTAACGGCCGGGCGCAGGCGGCGTCGGTTTCACAAAGCTCGCTGGGCTTGCGGTAAACCCGGTAAAAACCGATGCCGATGAAGACCACCGTCATCGCAATGAAATAGGGCTGGTAAGGGGCTAGCGCACGCAAATTGGACATCCATGCACCGCTGACACCGAGTAAAGTCAGGGCAAGCGGTATCACGCAGCAGGATGATGCGACCAGCGCGCCGAGTATTCCGCCTGCCGCAAAAAAGCTGGTTTTAGCCTTGTCTGGTGCCGTTTCTTCGACTGCGTCCCGGTCGCTATTCATACTTTTTTCCATGAAAACCTCTATCACGATTCGATCAGATGTCGATATACTAAGACCTGTAGTCACTACAGCTGCAAGCGGTAATTGAAATGAAAGAAAAATCTGCACCAGGCGCACTATTGATTGGCGAAATATCCCGGCGTAGCGGGGTTAATATCGAAACCATTCGCTACTACGAGCGCAGCGGCGTGATGCCAAAGCCAGCGCGGAGCGCGGGTGGACAGCGCCTCTACAACGAAACCCAGCTGAATCGTCTCGGCTTCATCAAGCGTAGTCGCGAACTGGGATTCAGCCTCAAGCAAACCTGTGCGCTATTGCTACTGGTAGACAGCGGGGAAATGACCTGCAGCGAAGTCCATGGCCTGACCATCGAACATTTAAAGGATGTGAAGAGCAAGATTGCCGATCTAAGAAAACTGGAACGCGCGCTAAAAGAACTGGCCGCGCAATGCTCCCTCGGTGACGTGAGCGATTGCCCGATTGTTGAAAATCTTTATGGAATAGCCTGACTGTCGAAGGCTTAGCTAAATTTGCTCCTGAAGATGAAATAAACCGCGCCCAGCAGGCACAAACCCGACCACAGGTAATCCAGTTTCAGGGGTTCTTTCAAATAGATGATCGAGAAAGGAACGAAAACCGACAGGGTAATGACTTCCTGCATGATTTTCAGCTGGCCTATACTGAGCACGCTGTAGCCAATGCGGTTTGCCGGCACCTGGAAAAGATATTCCAGCAGGGCAATACCCCAGCTAACCAGCGCGGCAATAATCCAGGGTTTGTGATTCAGTTCCTTGAGGTGTGCATACCAGGCAAAGGTCATGAACACATTGCTGCAGATGAGCAGAAAAATGGAAATTACGATTGGCGGCATAGGATTGGCCAGGTTAATACGAACTTACGGCCTGAATCAGGTTCATTCGGGAATATCCGTTTCGACCAGCCTGGCCAGGG
>CAXBMV010000395.1:0-3921 GCA_963976575.1 uncultured Gammaproteobacteria bacterium
TCGCGCACTAGTATGTCGGCGCTGATCTGTAAAAAGGTATTACGTTTCTTACCGCGCAGATTCAGCACCAGCGCCTCCCCGAGCGAGACATAGGCACTATCTACCTTGACGACTTCGGCCTCTTCATCCTCGGCTGTCTGGGCCTGCGCGTAGGATTGCACAGCGATTAGCAGGCACAGCGAGAGAATTCGCATGCTATTTGACAGCAGCTTTCGTAAACTGGCTAAATTCAACATTTTTTTCACCTTTGAGCAGTTTTAATCATGCAACCACAGCAGATCCAACAATTAATCCAGCAAGCCATGCCTGGTGCCTCGGTAGAAGTCAGCGGAGGCGAGGGCAAGTATGTTGCCAATGTCACCTCCGAGGAATTCGAGGGCCTGTCGCTGATAAAGCGACATAAACTGGTTTATGCCAGTGTCAACGCCCAGATTGCCTCCGGCGAGCTCCACGCATTGAGCATAGTTGCGAAAACACCGGCGGAAATTTAATCGGCAACGACCTGGCAGTCCCTTCCTGAGTTTTTCGCCTGATAAAGCGCCTTATCGGCGCGTTCGTAAATCGACTCGACAGTATCGCCGGTTCGACTCTCGGTAATTCCGGCGGAGACGGTTAATCGCAGCGGTTTCTTCTTAAAGTGCATCTTGATGTCGGCAATACTCTGGCGTAGTTTCTCGACCAGTAGATTGGCCTGGCTTGCGTCGCTGTCCGGGTATATCAATACAAATTCTTCGCCACCAATGCGGAATATGAAATCTGACTGGCGCACGTTATCCAGCATCACCTGAGAGATTATCTTCAGCGCCTTGTCGCCAGCATTATGACCAAACTGGTCGTTGATACCCTTGAAATGATCAACATCGATAATGGCATAGGCGAACGGGGTGGCGAATCCCTCCCAACGTGCCAGCTCCTGGGGAATCTGTTCATCGTATGCGAGGCGGCTACCAACGCCGGTAAGCGCATCGAGTAGCATTTTTTCCCGGTTTTCTATCAGCATTATCTGTAGTTCCTGGGTTTCCAGCTCCATCTGGCTAAGCTGTTGCGACAACAGGATATTGCGTTCTTCAGTTGCTTCGTGGCGCTGGTTGATACGGTTGACAAACTCGTCTACGCCCTCGCGTATAGAGTCGATGTTATTACTAATACCCGATTTCAACTGGTCCATGTCGGTAGTCGCTTTAAAATTCTTTTGTATTAAAACCATGCCATCCTGGACGAAATTGTGCAGCGACTGGGTATCCTGGTGATCTGACTTGTGATCCTTATGACCCTCGGATATCACCTGGGTGATTGTTCCCAGTTGGTCGGTGACATTCACGATGAAGTGTTCCAGCTGGCGTTTTTCCTGGTTCAGTTTCTTCAGTGTTTGCGATATTGAGCCGACGATATCGTTCAAGGTTTCGGTCCACTCTTCGCTGGATTCAGTATCGTGCACGCGTTCCTGTATCTCTTGTGCATCGCCACTGGAGCCCTGCACAATGGCGAGGCGTTCCAGTAGCGTGGTCATAACAGAATCGATTGAACTGGTATCGGCATCACCAGCGAATTGCGCATTGATCAAAGCGGCGAGCTGTTCTAGCTCCTGCTGCTGAAAATCCCGGGTATCGCTAAAACTGTGTTTGAATTGAGCCTGGCGTACGTCATCAAAATCGAGTAATTCGATTAACTGGAAAATTATTTCGGAAGTATTGTGTGAGCGCTTGATGTGATCGAAGTTTTCGTTGATCAGTAGTGAAAGCTGTCTGACGAACCCACTGATACGCTGGCGTTCCTGGCCCCGGGCAACCGCCTTGAGCAGGTCAGAACAGATGGACTTCAGGCGCAGGCGCTGTGCCGCGTCGAAATGTATGCCCTGTAGCAGTTCGAGCATCAATAAAACCGGGTCCGAACGGCGTTGCTTTTCGGATGATCTGGGCTTGTCCAGTGAACCAATAATTTGGGCGAGTTTTTCCAACGCCTGACCCAGTTTCTCATCACGTTTTTCACGGCTGAGTTTCTGGATGACTTGTAATTGCTTGTCGAGGTCGGCGTCCAGCCCGCGCGGAGCCGTGGTAAGGCGCCCGATGGCCTTACGCAGTAGCGCTTCTATTTCCTGCCATTGGGACTCACGGCTTTCCAGCTCGCGCAAGGCGGCTTGATATTTGGCCTCCCAGCCGTTATTTTGTTCTACCAGTTTTAGCATTGAACTCAGTATCTCTTTACTGCGATCGGTCGACCACAGTGTGAAAATCGTCGCTATCCAGCCTGACTTAAGCTTCCGTACAGGTTTTTATCGGCAGGCTTTTGTTTTTTATTAATAAAATATGCAGAAATTAGCCCTTATTTGTACCCTGGAGCAGATATCCGACCCTGGAAGCTACGGTTTTTCGGTGAAATTTGACGGAAAAGTCGTCGAAGGCTTCGTCGTGCAGCGCGATGCGGAGCTATTCGCCTATCGCAATAGCTGTCCGCATACCGGTTCGCCACTGGACTGGGTCGAGCACCAGTTTCTCGACATCGAGGGCGCGCTGATCCAGTGCGCGGTGCACGATGCCCGCTTTCTCGTCGATACGGGCGAATGTATATACGGGCCTTGCCCGGGAGAATGCCTGGAGTCGCTCAGCGTCTGCGTTGATAAAGGGAATGTCTACTTGAGCGGGATAGCGTAACAGTCGTATTCATCGGTTGCGGTAATTTCGACCTGGCAAAACTCACCACAATCGAGGCTTTCTTCGGTTTCGATGTAAACCAGTCCATCGATTTCCGGTGCATCCGCGTATGAGCGCGCAATATAACCACCCTCGTTGGCCTGTTCGACCAGAACCTGCATGGTTTGACCGACGCGTTGCTTCAGCCGCTGCGTGCTAATCGCCTGTTGCGCCAGCATGAAGCGCTGGTAACGTTCCTGCTTCACCGATTCATCCACCGCATCAGGCAAGTCGTTGGCACGGGCGCCTTCCACCGGTGAGTAAGTGAAACAGCCGACCCGGTCGAGCTGAGCGACCTCGAGAAAATCGAGCAGTTCCTGAAAATCCTGTTCGGTTTCACCGGGGAAGCCGACGATAAAGGTGCTGCGAATAACCAGCTGTGGGCAGATTTCACGCCAGCTGTGAATGCGTTCAAGAACGCGCTCGCGATTGCCCGGGCGCTTCATCAACTTCAGAATTTTTTGGCTGGCGTGCTGGAAGGGAATATCCAGGTAGGGCAGGATCGCACCCGCCGCCATCAACGGAATTACCTCGTCGACATGCGGATACGGATAAACATAGTGCAGTCGCACCCAGACACCGAGCTGGCCGAGTGCGCGGGCGAGATCGATAAAGCGACTGCGTAGCGGCTGACCCTGCCAGAAGCGCGTGTCGTACTTGCGGTCGACACCGTAGGCGCTGGTGTCCTGCGAAATAACCAGGATTTCGCGTACCCCGGCATTCACCAGATTCTGCGCCTCGTCCATGACTTCGTCGATGGGTCGGCTGACCAGGTCGCCGCGGAAGGAGGGAATAATGCAAAAGCTGCAGCGATGATTGCAGCCCTCGGAAATCTTGAGATAAGCGTAGTGTCTCGGGGTCAGCCGCACGCCCTGCTTCGGTACCAGGTCGAAGAAGGGATCATGCGCAGCGGGTAAATGCTGGTGTACTGCCTGCATGACTTCGTCCCTGGCGTGCGGTCCGGTCACTGCGAGCAGATTAGGAAAGCGCTGCTGAAGCATTTCCGCTCGTGCACCGAGACAGCCTGTCACTATAACGCGGCCATTCTCCTGCATAGCCTCATCGATGGTTTCCAGCGATTCTTCTACCGCCGAATCGATGAAACCACAGGTATTGATGATGACCAGGTCAGCCTGATCATATTCGGGCACTATGCCATAGCCCTCGGCGCGTAGCTGGGTGATAACCTGTTCCGAATCGACGGTGGCCTTGGGGCAGCCCAGGCTGACGA
>CAXBMV010000396.1:0-3919 GCA_963976575.1 uncultured Gammaproteobacteria bacterium
TTTTCCATCATCACCGCTTCCCTGCTGGCTTTCCTGACGTCTTTCGACGAAGTCATCGTCGCCATCTTTGTCTCTGGCGGCAGCAATGCGACCCTGACCAAGCACATGTTCAGCGCCCTAAGGGATTTTATTGATCCGACGATAGCGGCGATATCTACAATTATGATCCTGGTGTCGACCACGCTTTTACTGGCAACACAGTATATCGGGAGACGAAAGTAGCGCAGTTAAAACCACCGTTGTTGCTTAAACAAGGAAAAACAATAGCAAGGGTAGCGTCACGATGGATAGCAAGGTTGATAACGCGATAACAGCACTGGAGCGTGTGACAAACCGACCATAGTTTTGCGCCAACACGAACACCGGCACGCCACTCGGCAAGGCCGCCTGAAATACCGCGATTGCAGCCAATACGCCATCCAGTTCAAACACATGATAGGCAAGCCACCACGTAATCAGCGGATGCAAAATCAACTTGGCGAAAACCAGCCATGAGATTTCCTGGACTTCGCCCTTGACAGAACATCCGGAAATAAACAATCCAGCAGAAAATAATGCACAGGGAATGAAGGCATCCCCTAGCAACAGGAAAAAACTGGATATCGGAGCAGGCAGTGAAAACCCGCTGGCAGATACGGCCAGTCCACTCACGGTCGCCAACAGCAAGGGGTTACGTAACACCGCAGCCAGAGATTTCTTAACCACAGTAATGCCATGATTTCCACGATCGAATTCGATCAGGATAATCGCCAGTGGCATGAACAAAGCGATGGTAATTACCGCGCCTATAATTCCCGGCACCAGCCCCTCGTCGCCAAACACGATCAGGATGATAGGCAAACCTATATAAGCTGTACTGGAAAAAGTGGCGGTTAATGCATGCAAACTGTAAACCGTCAAACTGTCCGGAAAAAAGTATCTGGCAACGATGAAGCTGATACAAAAAACTGCCAACATACCGGCGCCCAATACCAGTAGGAAAGGCCAGTTAAAAAAGTCAGCGAGGGGAACCCCTGCAAGGGATATGAATATGAAGGCTGGCATTGCAACCAGGAACACGAAGCGGCCAAGCAATTTACTGGCTAGCGGTTCAAATAAGCGGAAATACCCGGCCAGATAACCAGCCAGCATGATCGCGAATAACGGGAAAATAATACCGAGGCCGGTGAGTTGCAAAACTTCTCCGTATAACTATATCGCCTGCGCGGCGTTTTCTGCTTGAGAAACCCGCCAGGCTACAGCCAACTAAACCTGCTCTGCCTGACTACTGCCAGCCGGCATAAAAGCCGGCAGAGATAAACAAAACAATACTGATGCCCATGAAAACATAGGCAGTGCGATTCAGCATGAAAATCGATTTCTCGGAAAGCTTTTTCTGGGACTGGCACCAGGTGGCCAGCATCGAAAAAACTCCGCCCACAATCGCCAAACCGATAACTGTTGTACGATCCAGCAATATCTCAAGCATTAGTATCGAATTCCCGGGATAGCGAGCTAATCCTCAGTGACCAGCGGGTTTAGCCAACCCGCTTCGAGTAAGCGTCGAGGAAGTCGCTGGCGGCCTTGCTGCCGCCTGAAAATGATTTCATTGCTTCTTCGTGCAATAAAGTCATTACTTCTTTCTTGATTTCATTGGCACGAGGATCTTTCAGCACATCCGCTATTTTTCTTGGCCGCGGAATATCAATTTCGATAACCTTTCGTGTCGAAGTTGGCAAATTGGTCATGATCAACAATCTGTCGGCGAGGAAGATGGCTTCGTCGATATCCGTTGTGATAAAGAAGTTGGTATTTCGATCCTCTTCGTAAAGCTTTGAATAATACTCCCACATCAATTCCTTGGACATATTATCCAAACCACGAAAAGGCTCATCCAGGATCATGATTTCGGGCTTGTTTATCATCGCCCTCGCCAGTTCAGCGCGTCGCTGCATCCCGCCGGAAAGCTGGGCGGGGTATTTTGTGCGAAATGCTTCAAGGCCAACCTTGGCCAGTAGAAACTCTGCCAACTCAGCCGACTCAGCGTTATCTTCTCCGCGCGCTCTGGGGCCATACATAATATTGTCGTAAGTCGTCATCCAGGGAAACAGCGCTGATTCCTGAAACAACACCAGGCGATCCTTACCGGGACCTTCTATCGGCTTCCCATCCATGGTGATCTTACCGGTAGTGGGTTGTTCAAACCCGGCGATGAGTTGTATCAAGGTACTCTTACCACAGCCCGAAGGGCCAATCATCACCGTCAGTTTGTTGCTTTCGATACTAAACGAGCAATCCTTGACGACTTCCTTGGCGAAGGGGCCTGCGCCGTAAGTCTTACCGACATCGGTGACAACAATTTCACTGCTTTTCTGAGCTGTTTTATTATCTGAGATCATGCTTCTTCCTCGAGAAGTTGTATTCATATTTCATTATCGAGTTTTCAACCAGGGCGTTAACAATCCACCGAGCTGCCGCAACAATTCGCTGCTGATGTATCCCGCTATACCGATACTGATCATGCCGACGATAATTTGTTCGTAAGAGCCACCGACATAGGAACTCCAGATAAAAAATCCGAGTCCGCCACCTGCGCCACCACTTGAACTACCACCACCAGAAACCATTTCTGCCGCTACCACTACTTCCCAGGTAATACCCATGCCTACCGCCGAACCAACCACGATCGAGGGTAAGGTTGCAGGCAATACAATGCGACGAAAAATGTCCCACTGCGAAGCGCCCATGGAACGAGCCGCCTGCAAAAACTGTTTATTGATGGATTTCGCGCCACCCAGAACATTGATCACGATGGTATAAAAAGCACCAAGAAAGGTGACGAATGCGATGGATAGTTCCTGAGTTGGCCAGAATATGATCGACGCAGGTACCCAGGCCAGAGGCGGTATCGGGCGTAAAATTTCAAAAGTCGGGAAAACCGCACCATAAAATGATCGATTCACCGCCATCAATAATCCTAGCGGAATACCTATAACCATTGCAGCCAGGAAACCTCCGAATACGCGTAGAAAACTCATATACCAGCTTTCCCAGTAACCCGCATTACCAATCAAACTGCCCCAGCTGATAAACACGTCTGATGGTGGTGGGATCAGGCCAATGAATGGAAATCGATAACCAATCAAAGCTTCTGAGCGTGCACCTATTTCCCAGATCAGAGCAAAAACGGCTATGGCAAATATGCCGCGCAATGTCGCACGGCTGCATATTTTGTTCTTCAAATCATTCAGTTTCATATCGATCTAACCCTCTTTCTCGCCGGCGTCGAAAGCCTTTAAGGCTTCCTCATGCACGACTCCCTTGGCTTCCTCCATAATCTCCAGAAACCTGGGACTGGTCAGAACGCTGTAATCACGGGGATGCGGAATATCCACATTGACAATTTTCTTGGGCTTGCATGGCCGCGTAGACATTATGATCAAACGATGGCCAAGGAATATTGCCTCTTCAAGATCGTGTGTGATGAAAAATATCGTCACCTTGTTCTTGTAATATATTTCCAGCAATGCCTCATGCATAACCGACTTGGTAAGCGAGTCCAGCGCACGATAAGGCTCATCGAAAAGTAAAACTTTCGGGTCATTCATCAACGCCCGCACTATTTCCACGCGACGGCGTAGGCCGGAAGACACTTCGCCCGGATAACTGTTTTCGGTACCGCTGAGGCCTGCATCCGCCATCATACTGCGAGCTTTATCGTAAATTTCCTTCTTGCTCAGCTTGCCCGCCATCATTGGCCCAAAGGCAATATTGTCAAGGTTGGTCTTCCACGGAAACAGAGCGCCGTTTTGAAAAACTACGATACGATCCGAGCCCGGATCCGCCTGCGGCTTTTCCGGTCCACACAAGAGTTCATCGTCAAGATAGATATGCCCGGAAGTCACCCCATGAAAACCAGCGATGGCATTCAACAGCGTAG
>CAXBMV010000397.1:0-3910 GCA_963976575.1 uncultured Gammaproteobacteria bacterium
TGTTCCGCCTGCTTCCTGCCGCTGTTCCTCTCGGCAACCAAGTTCGACAGTGGCACTGGCTGGCCCAGCTTTTATCAGGCTATAGAGGGTAATACCGGTACTAAGCGCGACTGGAAACTGCTGCTCCCGCGAACCGAGTATCATTGCGCCCGATGTGGTGGCCATCAGGGGCATATTTTCGATGATGGCCCCGCCCCGACCGGGCAGCGCTGGTGTAACAACGGCGTGGCACTGCGTTTTATTCCGGCCACGGAATCCTTGCCGGAATTACGGGTTTAGCCTCAGCTATTCCCCGACAGGTTATTTTCCGACCGGCTCGTTGAGCTCGAAGACGTAGCCGTTGGGGTCGCGGAAGAAGGCGATTATGCGCGTACCGGCATTCATCGGCCCGGGCTCGCGGGTAAATTCCACTCCCTCGGATTTCAGATATTCCGCGGTCGCATAAACATCCGACACCTTCAGCGCGAAGTGCCCCCAGGCATTGCCCTGGTCATAGGGTTCCTGCTGATCCCAGTTGTAGGTCATTTCGATGCAAGTACCCTCGTCCTCTCCCTGGTAACCAACGAAAGTATTGGTGAAGCGTCCATCGGGATATTCGTTCTGGCGCAAAATTTTCATGCCAAGGATGCGGGTGTAAAAATCCATCGTCTTTTCCTGGTCGAATACGCGGATCATGGTGTGATCTAATCTGAAATCTGGCTTGCTCATGGCTACTCTCTGAATACTGTTGATTTAATCGGTTAATCCCGGGCGTACTGCGTCGGCGATCAATTCCTGGAAACGACGCACGCTGTTTTCCCACTGCGGCGATAAAACGCCACCCGATGTGGCCATCGGCGATTGTCTGCCCAGCTGCAGGCGACGGCACATGGCGTGGTCTTCGAGGTGCACACTATGCCACAACCTGCCCATTTGCTCGATCTGCGCCTCGCTGTAACTGGAATCCTTGTGCACATAGATAACTCGCCGCTGTCGCGTTGAATCGGCACTCAGAGGTTCGTTCAGGTATACCCCCAGCTGATCGGGCTGGTAAGTGCCGAGCACAAAACTGGGAAACAAGGTCAGGTAATGCGAGGTCACGCCGAGCGCGCTATCGTCAGCTTCGGCCTGCGCCGCTTCATCGAGCTCGATCGCACTGCCAAGGCAGTGATCTTCGATCACAGTATAGTGATCTTCCAATGGCTGACGCGTGGTTGTCCGGTGCACGAACTGTACATGATAGGGTTCGATGAAGTTTTCCATGAGTAACTTCCAGTTACAGGCCACTTCACCGAAATCGATCGATTTCACCGCGACATAATCTTCCACATTATTATCGCCGAGCATCTTTTTCAGCGGCGCAAGAAATGCGTCGAAGGATTCGGGTTGCGCAGAAAGATTGACGAAAATCCAGTCATGCCAGACTTCGCAGGCGACCGGGGTGAGACCGTTATCCGCCAACTTGAAGCCTTCAGGGAGAGCGTTTTTATCACCACCAAAGTAAGGTGCATTCTTCAATCCACCGCCAAGATCGTAGCTCCAGCTGTGGTAGGGACAACGGATCAGCTTGCCGCAATTGCCGGCTTCGTCGACCAGTTTTAAATTGCGATGACGACAGACATTATGAAACGCGCCGACTTTGCCCTGCTTATCGCGCACCAGCAACAAAGGTAAGCCGGCCACTTCTACTGGCTGAACATCTCCGCCGCGCACCATGTCGTGTGCAAATCCAGCCAGCACCCAGCGCCGTGAAAACAGGTATTCGCGCTCCAGTTGCAAAAATTCGGATTCGGTATAGGCCGCCCCCGGCAAGCCCGTGGAAGGCGCCCCGGGAGTATCGAAGGTTTTAAACAACGAGGTAATCATCAGGCTTTAACTCCAAATTGAGGCGAGTAAATTATCACACTATTTACGCATTACGAAGAGTTTGTCGCAATAAATTTACGCTTTCATCAATATATTTTGCAATGAGCTGCGCTTTCATGAATAATGCCGCCTCAATTAGACGAAATCGAAACATGCCCTCTGCCTCCACACTGCCGATCAAACCACGTGGTATCGCCTCCCGCGACGATGACCTCAATCGTGAGATCATCAAGATGTTGCAGCAGGATGGTCGACTGCCCTACAAGGATATCGCCAAGGCACTGAAGGTTTCGGAAGGCACCATTCGCAACCGTGTACAGTCGATGAAGCAGGCCGGATCATTGCGTATCGTCGCCATGGCCGACCCCACCGCCATTCGCTACAACGCGGACGCGATGATCGGGCTGAAGATAGCGCCGGGACACACCATTCAACAGGTCTCCGAGCGCCTCGGCCGATCCAGAGACGTGGTTTACATCCTCTGGGTCAGCGGCCGCTTTGACCTGCTCATCGAAATCGTCACCGATGACCGCGCCGCCTTCCTCGATTTTCTCGAGAATGAAATCCACAGCCAGCCCGACATTACTTCCAGCGAGACCATGACCGGGCTGAAGAATTTCAAAAACCAGTTTCTGCTGAAGAACGATGGCAGTTAAATCCGTATCAGCAGAATTTCAACACCAGTAAATACCGCAGGAGAATAAAGAATGACCGCTTATGTAGAAAATTTTGCCGACGCCTTACCAAGCAAAGAACGCATCGCCGAGGTTCGCAAAGAACTCGAAGACGCCGGTGTCGAGTACGTACTATCCAGCTGGATCGATCTTTTCGGCATACCCAAAACCAAGCCCGTTCCTATGAGCGATTTTGAACAGCTGTGCATGGGCAAGGGCCCCCAGTTCGCGGTTCACTCGATATCTTTCGTACCGGAATTGTCGCCTGCCGATTCGGATCAGGTCATGGTACCCGACCTGGATGCGGTTTATATCTGCCCCTGGGACAACACCATGGCAATCATATTTGCCGACCTGTTCTGGGAAGACAAACCCTATAACGTCTGTCCCCGCCAGGCGCTGAAGCGCGCCATCGCGGAAGCGAAAAAGGCGGGTTATGTCGGTTACGCCGGCATCGAACCCGAGTTCATCGCAATGCGTCACGACGACAAGGGTCGCCCGGTGAAAGCCATAGACGACGATCCAGCCAACGGACTGCGCCCACGCCGCCAGGCATTCGGTTACGACGTCGAACAAACCATCGACTCGATGGATTTCCTCAAGGATTTGATCGATATCCTCGAAGAGATGGGCTGGAATATGCACGACGTGGTCGCCGAGGGTGCCTACTCGCAGTTTGAACTCGATTTCCACTATACCGATTTACTGGAAATGGCCGACCGCTACGTATTCCTGCGCATTCTGCTGAAGGAAGTCGCCAAGGCCCACGACATGTTCATCACCTTCATGCCCAAGCCCACCACCGGTGACTGGCGCTCGGGTGCGCATATCAACCTGTCCTTGCAATCGGTTGATAATCCAGGCGTTAATCTGTTCGGCTCGGACGAAGAAGGCTGGAGTGACGCATCGCGATATGCCGTTGGCGGCCTCATGCAACACGCCGAAGCGCTCACCGCGATCACCTGTCCGACGGTCAATTCCTACAATGGCCTGGTGCCCCGCGTAGGTGGTTTCGAGGGCGGCACAGTCACCTGGGCGCCGACCAACATTACCTACGGCTATAACAACCGCTCGGCGCAATTCCGCCTGCCACAAAGCCGCTACTGCATCGAAAACCGCGCGGCGGATATGTGCATGAACGTCTACCTTGGCCTGGCCATGAGCCTGACCGGCGCGATCAAGGGCATTACCAACAAGATAGAACCCGGCCCGGCTACCGACAGGGATCTGTACTCAATGACAGATGAAGAGTTTAAAGAAGCCGGTATCAGACGCCTGCCGAGGAATCTGATGGTCGCGACCGAAGCGCTGCGTAACGACGAGCTCGCCGAGGAAGTGATGGGAGCGGTGATGCGCAAATCTTACCTCGCCTATAAGGTCGACGAGTGGGA
>CAXBMV010000398.1:0-3906 GCA_963976575.1 uncultured Gammaproteobacteria bacterium
GGTTGAGCCCTATTTCCACCTCGGTGGTTGCCTGCGGTGAACCGGTAGACGAAGGTAATTGAATCGGTACCGAAGTGTTCAGGCTGGTTGAAGTGACATTACCGTTCACGTCTACCGGGAAGGCCTGCAGAAACTGACCGCTGCTATTGGTGACATAGCCATTGGCATCGACGCGGAACTGGCCGGCACGGGTAAAAGATAGTTCGCTACCGGTAAGATCATCATTGACGACGAAGAAACCCTGGCCGCTGATCGCCATATCGAGCGCGCCATCGGTAAATTTCAGATTACCCTGCTCGAATTGCTGGCTGATGCTGGCCACCTGGACACCACTGCCTACCGACGAGCTGGTATTGCCGAAGGGTGACACTTCAAATAAATCGGCAAATTCGGCGCGCGAGCGTTTGAAACCCGTGGTCGAAACATTGGCGATGTTGTTACTGCTGACGCTGAGGTCGATCGTGGCCGCCTGTAGTCCACTAAGTGCTGTATTAAATGACATTACTATTCTCCTGCTATGTTTACAAAATCTTTCTAACTTGACCCATGTCGATATCGCCGAGACCGGCCACGCTAAGCGTGAGGTCCTGACCGCCGAGGCCGAGTGTTACACTCTCGACGTCAACCACTGCGTGCATCTTCCCTGAGCTAACGTCGGCGCCCTGATGCACCTCGGCTGCAATCTGATACTCGCCGGCCGGCAAGCTATTGCCGTTGGCATCCAGACCGTTCCATGCAAAATCGAGCAGGCCTGCCTGTTGCAGACCCATTTCATTGCGGTGAACTAACTGCCCCGCTGCATTCTTTACCGTGACTATGACCTGACTGGCGGGTTGCAAAAGTTCCACCGCACCGGAGATGCCACCACTATCACCCTTGAAGGCGCTTTCGCTGGGAATCAGAACGCGGCGGCCCACCAGTGTCGAAGCCTGTAACGCCTGGTTCGACTGGAACGAGCTGCTTAGCGTATTAAAGGTTGAATTCAACTCGCTGATTCCGCTGACCGTACCGAACTGCGCCATCTGCCCGAGAAAATCACCATTTTCCATCGGCTTCAACGGGTCCTGAAATTTCAGCTGCGTGGTCATTAATTCGAGAAATTCTGCCTGCCCAAGATCATCGTTTGCCTTGGTATCAGTTTCATTGGTGCGGGTAAGACCCAGCTGCGTGTATAAATTATTGGTATCTATATCGGGCATGTTCCTTCTCCGTTAGCTGCCTAGCGACAGCGTGCGCATCAGCAAATCGCGCGAGGTGGTCAAGACTTCCACATTGTTCTGGTAGGCACGCGATGCCGAAATCATATTCGCCATCTCTTCTACCGGGTTGACGTTACTGCCGAAGACAAAGCCCTCTTCATTGGCCATCGCATGGCCTGGATCGTAGCGCCGTGACACAGTGCCCTGGCTTTCGACTATGCCGAGCATGCTCACACCGACTTCTCCCGGGCTTTTTTGATCGCCGAGCATGGCCGCAAATACCGGCTGGCGTGAGCGGTAAGCCGTGGCTTCGCTGGAAGCGGTTGTCTCGACATTGGCGAGGTTGCTCGCGGTGGTATTCAAACGAATCGATTGGGCGCTCATGGCGCTACCGGAAATATTGAAATTGGCGAATAAACCCATGACTATTCTCCCTTAATGGCCTTCATCAGGCCCTGGATCTTGCCGTTGAGGAAATTGAAGCTGGCTTGATACATCAATGCATTTTCGGAAAACTTTGCCTGCTCGACATGCGAGTCGACCGTATTTCCGTCCAGCGAGGTATGCAGAGGGTTGCGGTATTTCAGCCCTGCGGTGGCCGTGGCGCTGCCGGAATCAATTTCGATATGGTTGCGATGCGAACTCGCCATCGAAAGGCGTCCTGCCGTGTTTTGCTGAGCACCGCGCAACATCGCGCTAAAGTCGATGTCACGCGCCTTGTAATGAGGCGTATCGGTATTGGCGATATTGGCCGCCAACACCGAGGAGCGCCGACCGCGCAATAACATGGCGTCGTCGTGTATAGAAAAGGCTCTTTCAAAACTGATTGGCATAACATCGATCCGTGGTAACTGATGGGAGAGATAATGCATGGACGATGCCACCCGAGTACTCTGCTTTTAAATCAATAACTTAGACTCAAGTAGCAGGCATCTCCGGGCGGCAAAAAGCGGCAAATAGAGGGGGGAGATTGCCGCTTTTATCGATTCTTGCGGCAACCCCCGCGGCAATTCGACCGCCGCTCCACACCCTGAAAATTCTTGGCTTAATAATTGCAGAGGATATATCCATGGAAATGAGATGTTAATGAAAAAGCGATTACAAAGGCGGCTGTTCGCCATTGCCCTGGGGTTAAGCCTGTTGCCGACGGCATCCCTGCAGGCGGGCGAGATTCAAAGCCTCACTTCGATCCAGCTGCAAAGCGAGGCGTTCATAGCCCAATACCCTTACGAAAGCCCTTATCCAGTGGGTTTCAAGATCGATAGCCTGGATAGTCGCTTACGCCTGAAAGCCTGTCCGGAAGCCCTGGAAATCGAATTCGCGCAGCGTCTGAAGATCCACGGCAACACTGCCCTGCGTATCAAATGCCCACTCAAACCGGGCTGGAAAATACATTTACCAGTTCGCGTAGATCTCTACGACGACGTATTGGTTTCCGCAAAACCCCTGGTAAAAGGTCAAATAATTGACGAATCCTCGGTGACTTTGCAAAAACAGAATATATCGCGCCTGAATTATGGCTATTATGCGAAACAGGCGGCATTGGGACAGTTACAGGTACGACGCAACCTCACTCGTGGCACGGTGCTCACCCCGTCTAACCTGGTGCCACGGCTGCTGGTGCGCTCGGGTCAGCAAGTTACCTTGTTGCTGGCCTACAAGGGCATTCAGATAAAGTCCAGCGGGCTTGCACTACGCTCGGCCAGCCTTGGCGAACGTGTCAAGGTTCGCAACAGCCAGTCGGGCAAGATAGTTGAAGGTGTGGTTTCGGGTGAATCCCAGGTCAGAATTAGCATATAGTGACAACATTAACATTTAACTTATCCCCGACGATGCCGATAAAGGCAGGGGAATCAGAAGGAGGCCAGCAATGACTGACTCGATCAATACTAACAATCGCTTGCGCAATAACGGCATCACGCCCGACGCTAAAGCTGCGGCAGGCGCGAAATCCGCAAAAACCGGCGGCAATCAAACAGCAGCGGGATCCACCGCGGCCAATGCCAGTACCGTCGAGTTGAGCAACGCCAGCCTGATGGAAGCGCTGAGCGAACAAATCAAGAGTTTGCCGGTGGTCAACGAAGTGAAGGTGGATGCAGTGAAACAGGCCCTGGTAAATGGCGAGTATCAGCCGGATGCCGAGGTTATTGCACGTAAATACAGTGAAATAGAGAAACTACTGCCATGAACGATGCCCAGATCTGTCGCCAAAAAATGACCCTGCTGCTGCAAAGCCACAATAGCAAGATCAACGCTGCCAATGATTACCTGCTGGCTATCAGAAAGTCGATCAGCGAAAACAGTCTGGATACGCTGTATCAATCACTGGCCGATCCGCAGCTGCCGGTAGACGAAATTCAGGCCCTCGAGCAACAACGTCACCAGCTACTCGAGGAATACGATTTTTCCTCTGACCATGCCGGCTTTGAAGACTGCGTCGCCTGGTGCGACGATGAAAGCGGTCGGGTTTCAGACCTGTATCAGTTGCTGGTGAAAAATTTGCTGGAATTGCAGCATGTGCTGCAGGTCAACAGCCTGCTGGTGAGCAAGGGCAAGGATAGAATCAGACGCTCGATCGGCATACTTACCGGTGTCGGCAAAGGTAGTGATCTGCGTGGCTATTCGAGCAAGGGTGAATCGATTCAACAGATTGGCAGTCGTGATATCGCCGTAGCCTGAATAGCGGGCGAAAAAAAACCCCATCACA
>CAXBMV010000399.1:0-3902 GCA_963976575.1 uncultured Gammaproteobacteria bacterium
CCGATAGCAGGTATTGGTCGAGGAGCAGCAGATTGGGTGGCGGCGATATCGCAAGACAAACAAATAACTGGCTGATATTGGCGGCCAGTGCGCGCACCTGGGAAAAGCCATCGATGCGCTGCAAGAGATTGTCGCGGGGAAGAATTGCAACGGCGCGGTATTCCTGCTGCGCGGTAGTTTCGATGCTGATGCGATCTCCGCAAACAATGCTGCCGAGGTTGGATTTAATCATGCAGGTGATGATTTTATCCTTCTCAATTTCAGCCAGCACTTGACCACCCCGGTGCGAAATAACCAGTCCCTGCTGGTAATCGGCGCTTTCGGAGACTGCCTGTTGGGCACCCTGAATGCGATTTTTCTGTTGCTGGCTAAGCCGGCGCCTGGCCATAGATTCGTTCAGCCCTGGTGATTCGACATAGATACATCGATTGCAATTGTCGGGTTAGCGGCGTTGACAGGATTAGTCAGCATCGCGGACTAACCGGGTACACCGCTGGCAATCGCTTTCAGGTTGTTAATGCGAATAGAGGCGGGCGGGTGCGAATCGTAAAACATTGAATGCAACGGGTCCGGGGTTAGCGTACTGGCGTTATCTCTGTAAAGCAGTACCAGCGCCGAAATCAGCGCCTTGTAGTCACTATTGCTGTGGGCAAACTCATCTGCTTCGAATTCGTGTTTGCGCGACAGGGCGGAAAACAAAGGACTAATGAAATAGGTAAAAACCGGCAGGGTGAGCATAAATAAAAGCAGCGCGGCATGGGTCGAAGCCGTTTCAACCCCTAGCGAGCTATAAAACCATGGCGAATTGATCAGCCAGGCCAGCAGCGCAAATCCGGCCAGAGAAATTACGCTGGAGAGGATCAGGGACTTGGTAATGTGGTGGCGTTTGAAGTGGCCCAGCTCATGCGCCAGCACAGCTTCGATTTCGTCCTCGCCGAGGGATTCGAGCAGGGTGTCATAAAAGACGATTCGCTTGTTCTTGCCAAAACCGGTGAAATAGGCGTTGCCGTGAGATGAGCGGCGTGATCCGTCGACAACGTAAACACCCTGACTTTGAAATCCGCAGCGTTGCAGCAGCTTACCGATGCGCTGGCTTAGCGATTCATCTTCCAGTGCGCTAAAACGGTTGAACAATGGCGCGATAAAAGCAGGATACGCCCAGATCATGACCAGAGTGAAACCCATCCAGAGTAACCAGGCATAAACCCACCAGTTATTGCCCGCCTGATTCATCAGCCAGAGAATTGCCGCTAGTAGCGGAATGCCGAGCACCAGCATTAGCAGGCTGGTTTTGATCAGGTCAAGAAACCAGGTTTTTATAGTGGTCTGGTTAAAGCCGTACTCCTCCTCGATGACGAATGTCTGGTAGAGCGAAAACGGCAGATTCAAGATCGAAGAAATAAGGCTTAAAGATACGATTACCGCTATGCCATGAAGCAAGGGTGCCAGCGCATAGCTACCCAACCACAGATCAAGAGCATTGATGCCACCACCGATGGTCCAGATCAATAACCACAGGCTGTCCCAACCGAGCGACAGCCTGTCGACGCGCAGTTTGGCGCAGGAATAATTGGCGGCCTTGCGATGATCCGCCAGCGTGATTTTGTCGGAGAAGGCCTCGGGGACCTGCCCCATGTGCCTGTGAATATGGTTAATCTGGCGTTGGCTCAACCAGAGTCTGACCAGGATCGACGTGGCGAAAAAAACAATAAATATAATGGTAAATAAATGCATGCCTGAACCAGCTATAAAAAACTTGCTATAGTGTAACCCAGCTTAATTTGGAAAACAGCGCGAGGCTTGGAAATGACCCTGGATAGTAATAATTTAATCTGGATTGATCTTGAAATGACCGGCCTTTTGCCGCAACAGGATCAGATAATCGAGATTGCTACTGTTGTGACCGATACCAACCTGAATATCCTCGATCAGGGTCCGGTTATAGCGATTCACCAGACTGCGGCCACCATGGAGGCCATGGATGAGTGGAATACACAGCATCATGGTGATTCGGGACTGACCCAGCGGGTACTTGATAGTCGTTACACTTTGGCTGAGGCGGAGCAGCAAACCCTGGCTTTTTTAAAGCGTTACCTGCCGCCAGGCAAGTCGCCAATGTGTGGTAACAGCATTTGCCAGGACAGGCGATTTATGGCCCGCCTGATGCCCGAGCTGGAGGCGTTTTTCCATTACCGTAATCTCGACGTCAGTAGTCTAAAGGAGCTGGCAATGCGCTGGAAGCCAGAGCTGGCATCGGGTTTTGTGAAAAAAGGTGCCCACCTGGCGCTGGATGATATTCTCGAGTCGATCGACGAGTTAAAGTACTACCGCGATAACTTCATCAAGATTTAATTCTGCTGGCTGACCTTTTCGGCAGCTTCGCGCTAGATAAATTCACAAACCTTTCCACCGCGCGTATGGTTTGACTGGCCAGACAGATCGACTTCTGCCGTTGCCTTGCGCCAGTCCGGCTAGAAACCTGTGGGAAACCCGCCGGGTGAGAGCCGATAACTACCTCTCGTGGCCTGCATTTAAGCTTGGATAAGCTGTCGTCAGGGTTAAAGATTCCATTCCTGTGGCCGATGAAAGTAGCGACGTTATTTTTCGGCTTTCAGGAAATTATATGGATCTGGCCTCACTGATCGGCATTATCTCCGGTATCGGATTGATCGTTTCTGCGATCCTGTTCGGTGGCGAGGTACATAATTTCCTCAATGTGCCGGGCATTATGATCGTCGTCGGTGGCACCATGGCGGCAACTCTGCTGACTTTTCAGTTCAATGATGTGCTCACCGCCGTAAAGAGCGCGTTTTTCGTGTTTACCTCACCGAAACAGGATTCGCAGGAATTAATCAATACCATGATAAAGCTCGGCACCATCAGCCGTCGCAAGGGTTTGCTTAGTTTGATGGATGTAAAAACAAACTCGCCCTTCCTGAAACGCGTGTGCACCCTGATCGCCGATGCCGCGGATGAAGAAACCCTGCGATCGGCAATGCGAACCGAAATCGAATCCATGCAAATGCGCCACTACATAGTCCAGGACGTGTTCCGCAAAATGGCGATATACGCACCGTCTTTCGGCATGTTGGGAACGCTTATAGGGCTTATTCAAATGCTATCGCTACTGGCCACGCCTGATAATATTGGACCGGCCATGGCCATTGCATTGCTGACGACTTTCTATGGAACGCTGCTGGCTACGGTATTATTTCTGCCAATTGCCGGAAAATTGCGTTCCAGAACCATGCTCGAAGTAATGAATTTTGAGATTATTTTTCAGGGAGCGGTCAGCATTCTCAAGGATAATAATCCGCTTTCGGTATACGAAAAGCTGTCGTCCTTCGTGCCGGCGAAAAAGCGCAGGCCTATGCAGCAGCTTAAGGATCGCAGCTGATGACCTCGCCGTCGATGCTTGAAATGTTTGAAGACGAAGAGGCGGGAAATGCCTGGATAGTCACCTTTGCCGATATGATGACTTTGTTGCTGGTATTTTTCATTCTGCTGTATACGCTGGCGAATTTTGACGATCAGGCTTATCGCAAAATGGTCGAGTCGGTACAGTTAATCGATGGTGAAGGTAACCAGGTCAGCGTTATCGATTTTGCTACCAACAGGGGGCGAAACCCCGAGCCCATCAAACGGGTTGATAACTTGCTTGGCATGAACCCTGCCAGCCAGCCATTGGAAAACCTCAATCCTGAACTGGTGAAAGACTTGCAGGGCTTGATCGACAGCAGCGGTATCGCCGAAAACCTGGAGCTGGCGTTCGATGGCGATCAGATAAACCTGCAAATCGATGGGCGTTTGCTGTTTCAGTCGGGAGAGGCGGTACTCAGTGAAGCGGCAAGACCGGTCTTTGCAGATCTGGGAAAAATGTTTCGCCGATACGCTGATTACAG
>CAXBMV010000400.1:0-3901 GCA_963976575.1 uncultured Gammaproteobacteria bacterium
AGAGAGCAGCTGGTCAGCAAGATTCTGCTGGGTCACGGCCTGATCGGTAACGATCATCCGATTTCCAGCTCACAACCTTTCCACAACGGCGAAATGGCGCAACGCACTTACGACCCCGACAAGGCGAAGTTCCATCTGAAGAAGGCTGGCATGGAAGGTGTAACGCTGGATCTGAGCACTTCGGAAGCAGCCTTCTCCGGTGCGGTTGATGCCGCACTGCTGATCAAGGATTCCGCTGCCAGTGCCGGACTCAATATCAACGTAATACGCGAACCCAAAGATGGTTACTGGTCAAACGTATGGAACAAAAAGCCCTGGGGTGCCTGCTACTGGGGTGGCCGTCCCACCGTCGACTGGATGTTTTCCGCAGCCTATGTGAATGACAGCAAGTGGAACGACACGGCCTGGACCGAAGGTCCCGCGGCTGATCGTTTCAACAAACTGGTTACCGAGGCGCGTTCAGAACTGGATAACGTCAAGCGTCGTGCGATGTACTACGAATGCCAGGAAATCGTCAACAAGGATGGTGGCGCGCTGGTACCCATGTTTGCCAATAATATCCATGCGGTCAGCAAGAAAATCGGCCACGACGAAAAGGTTGCCGGTAACTGGGAATTTGATGGAAATAAAAGCGCTGAACGTTGGTGGTTCGTTTAGGGCAGTAAAACTTGATAACAGGCGATGGGCCTTGTCCCATTGCCTGTTATTCAAACACAATAACCAGCCGATTTGATTACCCGCTAGCCAATAAGCGGGACTCACAGGGGGAATAGTAATCGTGCATCCAGTTATACGGACAGTTCTGCAAAGACTCGGCCTCGGCCTGGTCACATTATTCGTTGTTTCCCTGATTATATTCAGTTCGATCGAGTTTCTGCCCGGCGATTTCGGCCAGGCCATACTCGGTCAATCAGCCCTGCCCGAGACGGTCGCCGCGTTTCGCGCCGAACTCGGCCTAGATCTGCCGATGCACGAACGCTACTTCGACTGGCTGGGTGGCATCACTCGGTGGAGCAACAACTGTGCCGGCGACATGGGCAACTCGTTTTCCGGCAGAGGCTCTTCCGGTGGTGCCGATCGTTCACGACCGGTGATCGACTTGATCGCGCCGCGCCTGGCAAACACCTTGTTCCTCGCCTCCATGGCAGCAATTATTGCGGTACCGCTCTCTTTGTTTCTCGGCATTACCGCCGCACTTTATCGCAATTCGATTTATGACCGTACAGTCAACGCACTAACCTTGACGACTATCTCCTTCCCCGAGTTTTTCGTCGCCTACCTGCTCATACTGATACTGTCTTCATTCACCAAGTTGTTTCCTTCGCTGGCCAATATCAGCCCGGATGCGACTTTCTGGGAGCGGGTTTACCTGTCTGCATTGCCTGCCCTGACGCTGACGCTGGTAATCGTCGCGCACATGATGCGTATGACACGGGCGGCAATCATCAACCTGATGGCAAGCCCCTATATCGAAATGGCCAACCTAAAGGGCGTTTCCAAGGCCCAGGTCATACTGCAGCACGCGCTACCCAATGCCTGGGCACCGATAGTGAACGTAATTGCCTTTAACCTCGCCTACCTGGTGGTCGGCGTGGTTGTTGTCGAGGTCGTGTTCGTCTACCCCGGGGTTGGCCAGTTAATGGTCGACGCGGTGACCACACGCGACGTGCCTGTAGTACAGGGTTGCGCGATGATTTTCGCCGCAACATACATATTGCTGAACCTGTTTGCAGATATTATTTCCATAATCACCAACCCAAGATTGTTGCACCCAAGATGAGGGCGAATCCATGAGTAAAGCCGGAGAACAGGGTTATTCTGCAGCGGGCGAAGTCGGTCAGATCAAGGCCCGTCGAACGCTGAAAGAAAATATCTGGCGCGGATTGAAAACTGCCCCGCCTACTGCGATTTTCGGCATGGCTGTTGTCGCTATTTATATTTTCTTTGCCATTTTTGCACCGCTACTGGCACCGCATGGCGAGTCAGAAATCTTCCCCATGTCTTACGCCCACTGACCAGCTGGGCCGGGATATACTGTCGCGGCTGATCTACGGCGCGCAAAATACCATCGGTATTGCTTTCGCTACTACCCTGCTGGCCTTCGCCATAGGCGGCAGCCTGGGCATAGCCGCGGCGATTAATCGCGGTTGGGTGGATACTCTGCTGAGTCGTTCGGTGGATGTTTTAATGGCTATCCCCAGCCTGATATTCGCGCTGATCCTGTTGTCCATGTTCGGCGCCAGCGCACTCAACCTGATCATCATTATTGCGGTGCTCGATTCTACCCGCGTGTTTCGAATCTCCCGCGCGGTTTCGCTCAATGTCGTGGTCATGGACTATGTCGAAGCTGCCAAACTCCGTGGCGAAGGGCTTGGCTGGATCATGCGCCGGGAAATACTGCCCAATATCATGCCACCGCTGGTAGCCGAATTTGGTCTGCGATTTTGCTTCGTCTTCCTGACCATTGCCTCGTTATCCTTTCTGGGTCTTGGCATTCACCCGCCTACCGCGGACTGGGGCTCCATGGTAAGAGAAACCGCTGGCCTGATTCAATTTGCCGAATACGATATAACCGCAGCACTCACGCCGATGCTGCCCGCCGCCGCTATTGCGCTGTTAACCGTCGCGGTCAATTTTGTTGTTGACTGGTTCCTGCACAAATCCAGCGGACTGAAGGAGGGTCATTAAGCCATGACTAGCGACAAGATGGGAGAGAAAGGCGACATACTGCTGGAAATGCACGGCGTAGAAATCGACGGCTATAGCGACGATCGCTGGCACAAGATTGTCAAGGGCGTAGACCTGGTATTGAAACGCGGTGAAATCATGGGCCTGATCGGCGAATCGGGTGCCGGTAAATCAACCCTGGGGCTGGCCGCTATGGGCTTTGCCAAACCCGGTTGTCAGATAAAGGCTGGCACAATAGTCTTCGATGGCATCGATTTGATGAAGGCCAGCGAAGAGGACAAGCGAAAACTGCGTGGCTCACGTATCGCCTATGTGGCACAGTCGGCCGCGGCTTCATTCAATCCCGCTCAGAAACTGATCGACCAGACTGTAGAGTCGACCGTGCGCCACGGCATACAACCCGAAGACGAAGCCAAGGCAGATGCACGCAAACTCTATGATGACCTGCAACTCCCCAACCCGGATCAGATCGGTGAGCGTTATCCCCATCAAGTGTCTGGCGGTCAATTACAGCGCGTGATGACCGCGATGGCGATGTCACCGCGGCCCGACCTGATCATCTTCGACGAGCCCACTACCGCGCTCGACGTTACCACCCAGGTCGAAGTACTGGCCTCCATGAGACAAATCGTCGAGCATTACAATACGGCGGCAATTTACATCACCCACGACCTCGCTGTAGTTGCGCAAATGGCCGATGTGATCAAGGTGTTGCGTTACGGTGAAACCATCGAGGACGCGGAAACCCGGAAAATGTTAAGCCATCCAGAAAAGGAATATACCCAGTCACTCTGGGCGGTAAGATCGATCGAGAAAGAGGAAGAAGTTTCAGAAGACATAGTGCTCAGTGTCGATCATATAGACGCCAGTTATAGCGGCAGTGTCAAGGTCCTCGATGATGTCTCGATCAAAGTACCGCGAGGACATACCGTTGCAGTGGTCGGCGAGTCCGGCTCCGGAAAATCGACTACAGCACGTGTAATCACCGGCCTGTTACCACCGAGTAAGGGACAGGTGCTGTTCAATGGTCAGCCCCTGCCCCCGGCACTAAAAGATCGCAGCGTCGATCAATTGCAAAAGATTCAAATGATTTACCAGATGGCAGATACCGCGATGAATCCGCGCCACACGGTGCGCGACATCATCGGCCGGCCACTCGAATTCTATCTCGGCCTGAGCGGCAAGCAACGCGATGACCGTTTGATGGAATTAC
>CAXBMV010000401.1:0-3894 GCA_963976575.1 uncultured Gammaproteobacteria bacterium
AGTAAATTAAAATTTGTTTTTTCATAATGTTTTTAATATAAAAAATCCGGCTCCAGATTCTGGAGCCGGATATTATGCCTAGCTATTCGACCATTTAAAATTGATAACCCATTCCAATATTTAAACCATTTTGATTCTCTTTATTGGCATTATTCTGAGTTTGATAATCAACTTTAATGACTACGTCCTCGTGTGGCCAGTAATTAAGACCAATATCAGTTTGTGTTTTTTCTGAATTGCCTGGTCCGCCAGTGCCTGCCTGGTTATCGTATTTGTTGTAACGTGCAAAGGCTCCCAGTTTCGGGCTGATTTTGTATGAAGGCTCAAGATACCAACCGGCTTGTTTATCGTAACCAGTGGTTTTGCCATTAACGTCCCAGCTTGCATACAAGGCGCGTAAACCAAATGCACCCGTATTATATACGGCATGAGCTTCAATCATAGTTGCCGCATTTTTTGTGCCTTGACCCTGCGTGTAATCGCTGATGTTAGCCACAGTCGTAGCAAGTTCAAGCCCCGGTACACCTGTGTACTTGATACGTCCAGTCATCATTGGAGAGCTAGCTGGGGCGCTGGCGACTTTACGGCGACCATCGCGTATTTTATTGTTACTTCCACTTAGATCCAGTCCAGAGGTCAGCGCGACATCATATGACATGCCTTCGCTGAATTTGCCGTTTAAAGCTGCACCCGCTTCCCACCAGGTAGCAGGTATGATGTTTTTTTCGATGGGATTACGCTCGGTGCCATAAAATGTGTTGGGTTCATGGGTTTCGTTGATAATGCCCACTGGTACTAGGAACAAACCACCTTTGGCGCGCATGTTCTTGCTAATATCAAATTCAAGGTAACCTTGCTCAAGTTCTATTTCACCAGCTTTGCCATCCCCGGCAATGGAGTGTTCAAGCTCCAGTTCTGAAAAGAAGCGAATGTCTTTGCTGAACTCATGTCCAAAAAACATAACAAAACGGTGGAAGTCGATTTCTTTTTTGTCAGCCGCACCACCTTCGCCACTCAGGTTATTCAAGTGAAGTTCACCATAACCACCGATTGTGGTTTTCCCTTGACCACCATGACCACCTCCGGATTTTTTACTTTCCATCATGTCCATAGAGGCATCCATACGTTCCATGATGGTCTTGTTTTGTTTTTTAAGCGTATCAATTTCTTGTTGCAACTGGTCAGTAGCTGCTGCGGCCTGAGCGAACATAGGTGTAGACAGTAATGCCGCTAGAAGTGCAGAAGCTTTAAATCTATTCATTTCAATTCCTCGTAATCAATTAGTAAATGCTGGGAAGGAATATATCTAAATGTAAATGTGAATGCAAATCATTATCATTTACATTTACATTTGCTATAGCGCTTGCCAATCACTTCATCTTTGTTAAATAGAATAGACACCCATGTAATTCAAAAGCTACTCCAGCTAGCCAAAAACAGATCTCAAATTTCCATTCGCTAATTTATTACGCGCCTAAGCAGACGACAAAGACAGAAATTAACGTCGTGGGCTCGAATCCACTTTTTAGGGTCATTTCAAACAATCGATACCCGTGAACCGATGTTTCAGGCTCAATTCACAAGATAGTTTAGAAGGTCTGCTTTTCAGGGTTCAGGAAAATACTCACGACAGTGCCGGATGCCCTGTACCCAGCATTTACCCAGTTGTTCACAGGCTTGCTTGACGTTGTGTACTGAACCAACCAACGACTTGAACGGACTTTCGAAATCTTTTGCTAGATAAGTCCAGTGCTTGGGATAGATGTTCAGGCGGACGAGGATTGCCGGCAGGTTCGCTGGGATTGCACCGCGCTTGTCATCTCTTAGTATTCGCCCGGTCCAGTCTACTAGCTCCAGGTAATCGGTATAGCGAAAAGGAATGCCTTCGGGCCTATTTTTTCTGGGATTGTCGGCGAATGACAAGAGTTCTATGGGATGCATATTTGATTGTTGCTGGCTGGCCCGAATTCTGCGTTGTATTGAGGTATGCGCTGAGGTTTCTGGGCTGTCAGCCAGTCTGGATTGAATCGGATTTAAGTCCACGTAGGCCATGCAAGCGGCCAGCGCGCGTTCATCAAGCAGAGCCTGGGATTTGAACCGACCTTCCCAGAAGCGGCCTGTGGCGTCATCTTCAAGATTCGCCGCTCTGGCGATGGGCTCGTTCAGGCAGCGCATAAACCAGCTGATATCGATCAGGCGATCTCGCCATCGATCTACTAACACTTGCAGACGTTGTTCTTCTGTTGGGCTTAGCACGAGGCCTTTTAAGTAACGGCCTGACAAGTCGTTGCCGCTAAACAGCCCGTGCCAGCGCTCGCAGACTTCAATGTCCGACCAGTTATTTGCCCGCTCTTTGTTGATATGCAGTGAAATAGCGTTTCAACCCGTTAATGCGAATTAACGGGTTAGACCAACCGACGAGTGCCTGTTCATCCCAAGAGCTCCAGTAGCTGTGGTTCCGATGAGGCCGTCGGTGCGAATACATCAAGGGCCGGGGGTCGCTCCCCAATCAATGCCCGAATATACGCATGCATCTACCACAGTTTATTCAACTTTAGAGTTGCAAACCGGTAGGAGTCCATATACGGGATGACGGTTGTGTGTTGTATTGCAGGTCTTTGGAATCGCGTTATACAAGAAAAGGCGCTGTTAACCTGATCCACCTTCGGGATGAGATAAGTTAACTGTCACTTTAATACTTCGTTACCTTAATACTTCCCTGACCTCAAGAAACAGCCCTGATGAAACGTGGTCTGTTTCATATTTTCCAAAGATTTGGTGGCCATTAAACAGGTATACTGTCCCGCTAATTTTCCCTGAATAATGACTATGGTGCAGAAACTGGTTCAAGAAAATGCCGATATCACCCTGGGCTACTGGGGTATCCGTGGATTGGCACAACCGATTCGATTTCTGTTGGTCTGTGCGGATGTACCGTTTTCCGAGATACGGCTCGGCGTGCTGCAAGATGGCACGCTACTGGATGAAAACAAGGAAGGAGAAGATTGGGCAAGTGTGCGGCCAACGCTGGACATGCCATTCCCCAATTTGCCCTATTTGATCGACAGCAGTTGTGCTCCCCCGGTTGGCCTGTCTCAAAGCAATGCAATTCTTCGCTATCTGGCAAGACGCTTTGATTTTTACGGTGATTCGGAAACTGACAGAATTGAAATCGACATACTCCAGGAAGAAGCATACGATTTCCGAAATAAAATCGTTGATGCCGCCTATACGTTGGGTGAGGGTTATGCTGCCGTATACGAAAACTTTTCAAACACCACCTTGCCACACTATCTGGATAGTTATCCCTGGTGGATTTCGTCCTCTACGAATTATTTTGGCAAATGGTTTTAATGGTGCCGAATTCGATTGCCGAGTCCAGTCGACCAACGCTATTTAACTTTATTAAGGCATTTGAAGAAGTCCCCAGAATCGCGGCCTACCTGCAAAGTGAAAAATATATTGAGCGCCCCATCAATAGCCCCTGGGCTTCCTTTGCATGATTAAAGACTGTGCCGGAAAGTATCTAAATCTATTCAGAGGGCACGGTGCAATCGTGAATAGTCCTGAGACTACCCGGCTGTTGAATTGTAACCAATATTAGCCAGGCAGATGGCGGCCTTTAGGCATGGACTATGCGAGATGAAAGGTGTCGGTGACAATCGATTCCCATTCGCGATGAGGGATTGATTACAAACAGGAAGGCGGGGAAGTTGATAACCTCGACTGACAGGACTTTACTTTTACGACAGGTTATTTGTTGAATCAAGATGTCAGCGTTTAATAGAAGGATATCCCGGAAATTGTGTAGTTAGAAAAAATAAAGCCGTCATCCCGGAAGTCGCGCAGCGACTGTCCGGGATCTCCAAACGCCATCGCGGCATTCGTCTGGAG
>CAXBMV010000402.1:0-3865 GCA_963976575.1 uncultured Gammaproteobacteria bacterium
AGCAACGCGGCAGGTTTGCTGCAATTTTCGTACATCGCGCGAACAGTCTCCACGACCTCGTCTTCGGGCGGCACTTCACTCGGATAACCCAGCGAACAAACCATATCGATGTTCGGCAATGCCTCGCACAATTTCGCGGTTTCGCGTATATCTTCGAGCTGGCAGGCGCGCAATTCATCGGTGCGAAAATCAAGAATGCGTACGCAGTTATGCCCCGGACAATAACTCGACGTTTTACTGCTGGTGTCGACTTTCAGGTTTCCATTTTGATCGTAAAGCATGATCCTGTCGGGCACAGTGGAAATGGCCCGGTTAATCAAATCGGGGGGTAATCGAATATACTCCTCACTACCCTGTTGGCAGCCATGCTGTTTGACCAGCATATCCCGGGTAGGCTTGTGCTCTACGATAATGCCGACCTGCGACAGTATCGTAATGACCGCTTCGTGTATCATCGCGGCTTCGTTGGAACCGACCAGTTCCAGCGATACATTTTGCGCCAGTTTGCCGCTTTGGCTACTGGCACTCGCTTTACGCTGGGCCTTTTCCTTCCTGCTACTCGATCGTCTGGCTCTCATGCCCATGTCTCTACATAAAAAATCTGACGGCCGCACAGCGCCGTCAGATAGTAGCTTCGATTATTTAAAAATGCTGACCTTAACCGTTAATCCACCAGCGCTCGAGCATCTTGTAACCATCAAACTCCCAGTTACCGGCAACCTTGGCCGGCACACCGATCGTTTTATTATAAGCCGATATATGATTGGCGAAGGCATGGATAACCGAACCGCAATCGTCACGTGTTATTGCCTGCATCTCGAAATACATATCACGACGCTTGCTGTCATCGACTTCCGCACGCGCGGCAACCAGCAGCTTGTTGAAGCGATCGTTTTTCCAGAATGTCTCGTTCCAGTTTGATGTGGCCGAGTATCCCTGGGTAAACATCCAGTCTTCGGTGGGACGCCCGCTCCAGTAGCTGGCACACCAGGGGTGCTTCAGCCAGACATCAGACCAGTAACCGTCGTCGGGTACACGTTTGGGTGTTATTTCGATACCGGATTTCTTCGCGTGCTCGCTGAACAATACTGCGGTATCGACTGCACCAGCATAGAGTCCGTCGGAGGCACTCAGTTCGACTTTCAACTTGCTCAAACCAGCCTGCTTCAAATGCCATTTTGCCTTGTCGGGGTCGTAAGCGCGCTGCTCGAGTTCAGAATTGTAATAACGGTTGGCTGGCGATATCGGATGATCGTTACCGATCAGGCCGTGACCGTTCAATACTTTATCCAGTACCTCGTCACGATCGATGGAAAGTTTCAGCGCCATGCGCACGTGATTATTATCGAAAGGTGCGAGATCGGTGCGCATCGGGAAAGTGTAGTGCTGGGTACTGGTAACATCGAGGACGCCCAGACGTTTGTTGCGTGCCAGCAAGTCCGCCGTGGTGGCGTCGACATCACCAATAATATCCACCGCACCGGTTACCAGCGCATTCTGGCGCGCTGTGGAATCGGCAATGGTGAGTATCTCGGCCGAATTGACGAAGGTACGATCGTTCAGGTAATAGTTCGGATTTCTTTTCAGTTTCGAGTATTGACCGGCAACGAAATCTTCCAAAATAAACGATCCGCAACCGATATCAAACTGCTCGATCTTGCCATTTTTCGACGGCAGGATCGACAGCGAGCTGGCGCTGAGGATAACCGGAAAATCGACGCTGGGTGATTTCAATTTAATCTTCACCACGTGATCGCCGTCCTTGCTAAAGCTGACTATTTCTTCCATGAAAGATTTCATCGCCGAAGCTGACTCTTCGCCGCGATGACGGTCTAGCGAGGCGATGACATCGTCAGAGGTGAGCGACTTGCCATTGTGGAATTCGATGCCCTTGCGCAGCTTGAAAATCCACTCCGAAGGATCGGCGCCAATTTCATAGGACTCTGCGATCAGCGGTGCAAGCTGCCCATTCGCATCTATCTCGGTCAATTGATTGTGTATCGAATACCAGAGAAAGTTGGTGTGACCGCTGGACAGCTGTCTCGGGTCGAGCTGGTCGGCTGACGAGCCCTGCACTGTTGCGACACGCATATGGCCGCCGCGTTTTGGCGTCGCCGCCAGCGCATTGCCACTAAAAAGACTGGCTGGAACAGCCGCAGCAAGCCCTAAAGCCCCCGCCTTCTGCATAAAATCCCGCCGCGAAATCTGCCCGCTATTTAATCGGGAAACAAGGTCATCTAAAGGTTTCATATCTCCTCCAAAAGGAATTTTTGCTGCTGTGGGGGCCGCGCAAGGCGCCAGCCTGTTTGGGTTTGTTTATCTGCCTTATGCAATTAAAATGCGCCGACATAATGGCATAATTTATCTGTGATCTCAATTTTTATATCGCTGGCTCTCAACCCGGTTCTATCGCGCAAACAGCGTTAAACCGCTTTATATAGGAGTATCAGGCCATGGCTGGGGAAAAACCATGCGTCACATATTGAAAATCTGTGATCTCAAGCTCGCCGTGATTGCCCGGTATCGGTGCAAAGCGCCGTTTTGCGCATTAGCAAGTCCATGACCACCCGGCAGTCAAGCGTCCAGCCCCGCAGTAAACATCGTCGGTGATCGACCGCGCTGCTAATCGGCCGTGCGCGCGATCTTTTCCTGCACTGCTGACTCGCGAAAAATGATATAGGCTCCGCTGCTGAAAATAATGACCGCGCCGACCCAGGTGCTGATTGACATCTGGTCGCCAAAGAAATAATAGCCGATCAGCGCTCCCCAGATGAGGCGGAAGAAATCGATCGTCATCACCAGCGAGGTATCTGCCAGCGATATGGCCTTCACCATGCACAGGTTACCGAGCGTGCCCAGCACACCGATCGCAAGCAGCCACAGCCATTGCTCGCCAACCGGCCATTGCCAGAAATAGAGCGCAAAAGGCAGCGACAGGATCGACATCAAGATAGACATCCAGGCTACCAGGCTGAGGGCCGAATCGGTTCTCGACAGAAACTTGATCAGCGTAATCGACAAGGCCCAGAATAGCGTCGAAAACAAAACCAGCAATAACAGCGGATTAAAGCTATCTGTCTCTGGTCGCAATACCACCACCACGCCAACAAACCCGGCAACGATAGCGGCCCAGCGCCTGAACCTGACGCGCTCACCGAGAAAAACAATCGCAGCCAGCGCGGTGAACAGAGCCGCGGTAAAGCTGAGCGCAGTGGCCTCGGTAAGCGGCACATGCACCAGGCTATAAAACCAGGCCAGCAGCGCGATGATGCCGAGAAAGCCGCGTAAAAACAGCAGGCGGAAATGACTGGTACGTAAGCCGCCCCACCCCGATCGGATCAATAAGGGGACGATGATCAGCATGCCAAAAAAGTTACGGTAGAAAATTAAAACAAAGGGATGAATTTCAGTGCCGGCATGGCGCACAACCCCGTGCATCGAAGCAAGAATAACGGTCGAGAGCATCATCAAAAGCAAGCCTGTGGTGACGCCGGAAATTTTCGATTTTATCAAGGAACGCCTGCACGCGCTGAAAAAGGCCCGAGACAAAATACGCCTTCGTGGCTGGAAACCAAACGCCTATACAAAGATAGCAATGGCATTCGTGTTTAAATTAAAGACTTCTGAAAATTGGCAATGATAAAAATGAACTACGCTAGCAACTGCCAGACTTTTATCGCGTCCCGGCCATATAGAAATCATCGCCGGAGCGACACTGACAAGTCATAAAAAATAAACCGGCCTTAAGATTTAAAAATTGCCGGGCAAAAATACTTCACCAGGAAATGCTGTTGCGTTTGGACATCAAACGATCGCGGTAATCACATTGCCTGCGGGCACAAGCACCTAGAAAACACCGGCCGAG
>CAXBMV010000403.1:0-3863 GCA_963976575.1 uncultured Gammaproteobacteria bacterium
CATCACTTACCAACCCACAGCCTATTCGTCGGGAGATCCCGGATAACGCTTGCGCGTTTCCGGGATGACGTTCTTTTTTTGTTCGCGCGGAACATCGGGATACCGACGGGATCCAGCGATAATTGAAAACGCCCGAACCACAAAAGACCTTCTGCGCGAACCCCCGGCGACAACCTCGAGGCGGAATCATGCAAAGGAACTGGCACAACAGCGAAGCGGCAGAGCCACAGCCCTGAACACTATTAACTATCTGTAACATCGCCCCGGGAACGGGACTATTAAATAAACCGATCGTCATCCCGAAGTACAAACGGCATAAAAAATAAAATCGTCATCCCGGAATGCGCGCAGCGCATGTCCGGGATCTCCAAACGGCCCGCGCTTCCGGGCATCACTTACCAACCCACAGCCTATTCGTCGGGAGATCCCGGATAACGCCTGCGGCGTTTCCGGGACGACGCTTCGCGTCGGTTTCCGGGATGACGTTCGTTTTATCTAGAACCTGTACCTAACTCAGTTCGCCGCGTGCCGGGTAATCCTTCTCCATTGCGAACTTGAGCGCACCTATGACTTCGCGGAAGTGTGGTCTTGCAAATGGCATGGTGCTGAGTTGGCTCCAGTAAAGCGTGCCGTCGGGACGCAGTATAAACAGACCGGGTTCACTGAACTCGGCGGGCTCTTCTATACCTATCGAGGTGAGACCGCGACCGGCAGAACGGTGCAAGCCCCAATCGCGGGCCTGCTCGGTGGTGACACCGTAACCCAGAGAAATCGCCTGTAAATTCCAGTCTTTGGCTGTTTGCTCGGCGCGTTCACGGCTATCACCGCTGAGCGCGAGAATGGAAACACCCATCGCGTCGAATTCTGCGGAAAGCTTGTCCAGCTCACCGATGTACTTCGAGCAAATCGGGCAGTGCAGGCCCCGGTAGAAAACAATCATGGTGAAGTTTTCCGGTTTCTGTGCGGACAGCGACCAGGGCCCCTGCAGGGTTTCGATGTCGAGGGCCGGTACCGGCTGGCGGGGTTTTAATACATTCATGCAAATCTCCAGATGTGATGCGAAGTGGATTTTAGAGCGCGTCAGTATAAAGGAGTTCAACTGCGATCAACCATCCTTTATTAAAGCCACTGTACCCGAACCGCGGCGCAGCCTAGAATAGCGGCCACATGGAAACTAAAAATCAAACCGTTGCCGTGGTCGGCGCTGGCATCGTCGGCCTCAGTTGTGCCCTGTGGTTGCAAAAAACAGGGTTCGACGTCATTTTGATCGACCCCGAGGAACCGGGTTCGGGCACTTCGTCGGGAAATGCCTGCACCATCGCAGACTATGCCTGCGTACCGGTGAACGACCCGAGTATATTCAAACGCCTGCCATCGCTGATGTTCTCTGCCGATAGCCCCCTGTCGCTGGATCCGCGCTATGCGTTGTCGCATATGCCGTGGATGCTGGCCTTCCTGAAAAACTGCAAGGCAGACAAGGTGGCGCGCATCACCCGCGTACTCGCCGGCTTGCTGGGAAAGACTTATGAAGGCCTGGACCCATTGCTGGAAATGGCCGATGCACGCGATTTGCTCAAGCAAATGGGTTGTATGTACCTATACCGTAGTCAACGCGAATTCGACGCGGCCTGGCCGGGCAACCTGAAGCGACGCAAATACGGCGTCGAATTCAGCGAACTGGATGTCGCTGATATCCGCGAGCTCGAACCCAATTTGAAGCCGGGTTTTGAAAGAGGCCTGTTGTTCCCTGGCGCCAACCAGGTGCTCAATCCACTGACCCTGTGCCAGCGCTATTTCGCCTGCCTGCAGAAAAATGGCGCCCGCTATCTGCGCCAGAGCGCCGTCGAAGTGCACCACGACCTGTCCTCGGTGCAGCTACTGCTCGACAATGGCGAGTTACTCGATGCCGATCGCATTGTTATCGCTGCGGGGGCATTTTCCACCCGCATCGGTGGAATTCGTGCCAACCGCCTGCCGCTGGATACCGAGCGCGGCTACCACGTGCAATACGCCGGCATGCAACATCTGCTCAACCGCCCGGTGAGCTGGAATAGCGCCGGCTTCTACGCCACGCCGATGGATCAGGGCCTGCGTATCGCCGGCACGGTCGAAATTGCCGGTTACGGCAAGGACAGCAATCCGCGCAACCTCGAGCACCTGATCCGCAAGAGCCAACAGATGCTCGATCTGCCGCAAAGACCCGAACAAACCTGGCTGGGATTCCGCCCGACCTTCCCCGACGCACTGCCGGTAATCGGCTATAGCACCGTTTCCGAATACGTCATGCTCGCCTTCGGTCATCAACACATCGGCCTGACATTGGCGGGGATAACCGGTAAATTGATAGCGGAACTGGCAAACCAGCAGCAACCCAGCCACAATATAACTCCTTTCAGCCCGCGGCGGTTTCTCTAAACCAAGGCAAGGAAATTTGATATGCGATTTGAAAACAAACGCGTGGTTATCACAGGCGCTGTCGGCGGCATAGGTCAGGCGGTGGTCAAACTCTTCGCCAACGAGGGTGCAAAACTCATGTTTTCCGACCTCAGCGACGAAGACTGCAGCGATCTCGGCGATCGCATGAAGCGTAAGGGCCATGAAAGCCACTATCTTGCCGGAGACCTGCGCAACAAAATGTTTTGTGACAGCCTGATCCAGCAAGCCGCTGCCCGCCTCGGCGGCATCGACATACTTATCAACAACGCCGGTGTCATTCCGCGTGGCAACATACTCGAGACCACCGACGACATGTGGTTCAGTGCGCTGGATGTCAACCTGAACGCTCCCTTCTTCCTCAGCCGCGCGGCGATTCCGCATATGCAACAGGCCGGAGGTGGCGCGATAGTCAACATTTCCTCTACCTGGGGCATTTACCCGGGCCCAGGGCACCTGGCCTATTGCACCAGCAAGGCCGCGCTGGCCGCGTTCACCAAGAGTCTGGGCCGGGACCACGCCCCGGATGGCATCCGCGTCAACGCTGTCTGCCCCAACGAAGTCAATACGGCGATGTTGCGCAGCGGTTTTTTAAGCCGCGGTATAGACCCTAATCGCGGTGTTGAGGAACTGGGCAAAACCGTGCCCATCGGCCACGTCGCCGAAGCGGAGGAAATCGCCGACGTAATCGCCTTCCTGGCCTCGCATGAGGCGCGTTACGTGTGCGGTGAAACCGTCGAGGTCAGCGGCGCCAAGCCGGTTTACGGCTGACCGAAGTGAACAGGCTAGCCGGCAAGCGGCCAGCCGTAGCAGCAAGCTGTTGCAGCCTTTTCAATTTTTTGTCCCTAATTTGATCTTTGCGGATGCTTGATTCAGAATGGCTCGCAGCATCCGCCTAGCGTCAGGTGCCCAATATAAAAAAATCTGAACATCACAATCCAAAGGAGCGTCACAATGAAAATATCCCTGAAAACGGCTGCGCTAAGCGCAGCTTCGGCAATGTTTATCCTCGCCAGTGGCCAGAGTTATGCCGCTGCCTGCAGCAACGATACCTGGAACAAGGTCATGAGCCGCGGCAAGATGGTGGTCGGCGTCAAGGCTGACTACAAGCCCTGGGGCTTCCGCGACACCAGCGGTAATATCGTTGGCATGGAAGCCGATATGGCTCGAATCGCCGCTGACGCCATGGGTGTTGACGTCGAACTGATTGCAGTACAGTCCTCCAACCGCATGCAATTCCTCGAGAACGGCAAGATTGACCTGATGATCGCCACCATGTCTGATCGCGAAGATCGCCGCAAGCTGGTGGGCATTGCCCAACCCAATTACTACACCTCGGGAACCAACATCATGTCTCCGAAGGCCGTTGGCATCAAAAAATGGGAAGACTTGCGCGGCAAGCCGGTTTGCGGCAAGCAAGGCGCCTTTTA